>NZ_JBSGCY010000049.1:0-42758 GCF_053602115.1 Nocardia sp. NPDC004582
GTCCCGGGCCGAGGCCGTCGAGTTGGCGCGGCGGGCGCGCGCGGAGGCGCGGCGGCAGTGGCCTGTGGTGCGGGCGTGGAGCATTCGGCATCGGGTGCTGATCGGGGGGATGACGGCGGTCCTGGTGTTCGCGAGCGCGGACGGGGCGCTGGGGTTGATCCCCACCGACGCCGCGGTGAGTCCCGGTGTGGCGGTGCGTATTCCGGTGCGGTATCCGCTGCAGATCCAGGCCACGCAGGAATCCTCGAAGCGATACCTCGACGCCATCAACAATGGTGAGCACCTGCGCGAGCAGGCCGTGGTCTCGGCGGCCGCGGCGGCAACTCTGGAGCGCGCGAAGGCCGAGGCGGCAGCCGCCGTCGCCGGGCAGCCGCAGCCGTGGCTGACCCCGTCCCCGGACGCCACCCTGCCGCCGGGATTCGTGCTCCCCGGCGTCGGCGGTTTCGCGCTGCCCGCGAAGGGCCTGTTCACCTCCGGATTCGGCGCGCGCTGGGGCACTTTCCACGCGGGCATCGACATCGCCGCCCCCCTGGGCTCACCGATCTACGCGGTCGCCGCGGGCACGGTCATCGACGCGGGCCCCGCCCAGGGTTTCGGCCTCTGGGTCCGCATCCGCCACGACGACGGCGCCATCTCGGTGTACGGCCACATGTACGACTTCTCGGTCTCCGTCGGCGAACGCGTCCCCGCCGGCATGCAGATCGCCCGCATCGGCAACCGCGGCGACTCCACCGGCCCCCACCTGCATTTCGAGATCGTCATCAACGGCCAGCACGTCGACCCCCAACCCTGGCTCGCCCAGCGCGGTATCGTCCTGGGCTGATCCGGCCGAGACGCGATCAGTTCCCCAACGCGATCGGCCCGGGCCCGGGTCCGGCCGAGACGCGAGAGCGCCCGGGCGCGGAATATGGCCGGTCCACACCCGGATACGGGAACGCCCGTCCGAACCAGGTTCGGGCGGGCGTTCTTTCGTCGAGCGCGGCGCCGGAGTCGGCCGCGGCGAGCGGGATTCAGTTCGCGGACGGCACCGCGATGCGGCCCTCGGTGGCGGCCAGGGCGATGTCGGTGCGGAAGTGGCCGCCCGGCAGCTTGATTCCGGCGAGGCGGTCGTAGGCGTTCTTACGGGCCTCGACCAGGTCGGCGCCCTGGCCGACGATGGCGAGGACGCGGCCGCCGGCGGAGACCAGCGCGCCGTCCGCGCGCTGGGCGGTGCCGGCGTGCAGGACCTCGGATTCGACTCCGGTGCCGGTGGATTCGGCGCCGGTGATGACGTCGCCGCTGCGCGGGCGGGCCGGGTAGTTCTCGGCGGCCAGCACCACGGTGACGGCGGCGCCGTCCTTCCAGCGCGGCGCGGCGACCTGGTCGAGGGTGCCGGTGGCGGTGGCGTGCAGGAGTTCGCCGAGCGGGCTGTCCAGCATGGCGAGCACCGCCTGGGTCTCGGGATCGCCGAAGCGGCAGTTGAATTCGACCACGGCCGGGCCGTTCTGGCCGATGGCGAGTCCGGCGTAGAGCAGGCCGCTGAACGGCACGCCGCGCTTCACCATCTCGGCGGCGACGGGCTTGACCACGTCGTCGACGATGGCCCGCAGCGTGGCCTCGGGCAGCCACGGCAGCGGCGTGTACGCGCCCATGCCACCGGTATTGGGCCCGGTGTCACCGTCGCCGACCCGCTTGTGGTCCTGGGCGGGCAGCAGCGGCACCACGGTCTCACCGTCGACCAGGCAGAACAGCGACACCTCGGGGCCGTCGAGGAACGACTCCAGCAGCACCGGGTGGCCCTGCTCGAGCAATTCCGCCCCGTGCTCACGGGCGACCGACCGGTCAGGGGTCACCACGACGCCCTTGCCTGCGGCCAGCCCGTCGTCCTTGACCACCCAGGTCGGGCCGAAACGGTCCAGCGCCGCGTCCAATTCGCCCGGGTGATCCACGATCTCGCTGTGCGCGGTCCGCACGCCGGCCGCGTTCATCACGTCCTTGGCGAACGCCTTCGAGCCTTCGATCCGCGCGGCGGCGGCCGACGGGCCGAACACTGGGATCCCGGCCGCGCGCACCGCGTCGGCCACCCCGAGCACCAGCGGCACCTCGGGCCCGACCACCACGAGGTCGGCGGCCAGCTCCTGAGCCAGCGCCACCACCTCGTCGCCGGAGGAGGCGTCGACGGCCCGCACCTCGGCATGCTGGGCGATGCCGGCATTGCCGGGCGCCGCGTAGACCGCGGTCACCGCCGGGTCCTTGCGCAGTGCCAGGACGAGGGCATGTTCACGGGCTCCGGAACCGATGACGAGTACGCGCACGGCGAACAGCTTAGAGGGCTGGGATGACGCCGCCGGTAGCGGTCTGTTCGTGCGTGCGCGCGGGCTCGCGCGCCCGCGCGTAATGTCCCCCCCATGGCTTCTGTTTTCTCCGCAATCATCGACGGTCAGCTGCCCGGCCGGTTCGTCTGGGAGGACGACGAATTCGTCGGTTTCCTCACGATCGCCCCGGTGACACAGGGGCACACCCTCGTGGTGCCGCGCAAGGAGATCGACCAGTGGCAGGACGTCGATCCGGGCACGATGGCCCGCCTGACCGGCGTCGCCCAGAAGATCGGCCAGGCCGTGCGCACCGCCTGGGACGCCCCGCGCGCGGGCCTGCTCATCGCCGGGCTCGAGGTGCCGCACCTGCACGTGCACGTGTTCCCGGCCTTCTCGATGGGCAACTTCGACATCTCCGGCGCCGACCATCAGCCCAGCGCCGAATCCCTGGACGAGGCCCAGGCCAAGATCAAGCAGGCCCTGCGCGACCTCGGCTTCGGCGCGAACGTCCCGGAGTGACCCGATCGGGTGCGCGCCCACAGCGCGCACCTGGCGGTGGCCACGCCGCGTGACGCCACCTCCTGCGGCTCACCGCCCGCATTCACCCTTCGGCCCCTCCGCGGGGCTGACCTCTCGCAGCCCGGTTCACGACTCCGCGCGCGGCAGCCGCACGGTGAACGTCGTGCCCTCCCCCGGCACACTCGTCACCGACACCGCTCCCCCATGCGCCGCGACCAGCGCCTGCACGATCGACAGTCCCAGCCCCGTCCCGCCGCTGACCCGGCTGCGCGACACATCGGTGCGATAGAACCGCTCGAACACCCGCTCGGCCTGTTCGGCCGCCAATCCCGGGCCGGTGTCGGCCACCTCGATCAGCACCTCGCTCGCGGCGGGAGTGAGCCGCACCGCCACCTCCGCGTCGGGTGGGGTGTGCACGAGCGCGTTGTTGATCAGGTTGGCCAGCACCTGCCGCAACCGGGTCTCGTCGCCGAGGATCTCCAAAGTGCCGGGGCCGGGCCGGATTTCGAGGTCGATCTTGCGTTCCGGCCCTTCCGGGTGCTGCGCCGCCGCCAGGGCGCGCGCCCCGTGCACGGCATCGCTGGCCAGCATGAGCAGATCCACCGATCGCCGCTCGACGGGCCGCTGCGCGTCCAGGCGCGCCAGCATCAGCAGGTCCTCGACCAGTAATCCCATCCGGTTGGATTCACGTTCGATGCGGTCCATGAGCAGGTCCGGCTCGGTGATCGCGCCCTGCCGGTACAGCTCGGAGAACCCCTTGATGGTGGTGAGCGGGGTGCGCAGTTCGTGGCTGGCGTCGGCGACGAACCGCCGCATCTTGGCCTCGGAGCGCCGCGCCGCCTCCTCCGACGCCTCGGTGGCGGCGAAGGCCTGCTGGATCTGGGTCAACATGGTGTTCAGCGACTGCGAGAGATGATCGACCTCGGTGTCGGTGCCGCGCACCGGAACTCGCCGATGCAGGTCCCCGCCCGCGATGGCGGCCGCGGTGCCCTCGACCTCCCGCAATGGCCGCAGACTGCGCCGGATCACCATGCGCGCCACCGCGGCCAGGGCCGCCAGCACCAGCGCGCCGATCACCAGTTGCAGCACGATCAGCTTGTCCAGCAGCGAGTTCGTCTCGTCCATGCGCAGCGCGATGGTGCTGGTGCCCTGGTCGTTGACGGTTCGCAGCACCCGCCATTCCTCGCCGGCGGCCCCCACCGAGCCGACCGTGCGCGGCTTGCCGCCCAGGTCCGCGGGCACGTCGGGTTCCTGCACCCCGGCGGTCAGGGTCAGCGTCGGCTGCCCGGCCGCGTCGCGCACCTGCACCCAGTACAGGTGCGGCGGCCGTTCCCGCCCGCGCAGGGTGGGCAGCGGTTCGGGTCGTTGCGCGCCGGGCGCGGCCCAGCTGTGGGCGGCGTCGGACAGCTGCCGGTCGATGCGCTCGACCAGCACATTGCGCATGAGCGAGGTGACCGCGATGCCGGAGACCAGCAGCCCGAACCCGACCAGCGATACCAGCGCCAGCACCAGGGTGGTGCGCAGCGGCACCGCGGCGAGCCGGTCGGCGATCTTGCCGCGCAGTCCGCGGGCCGCCTCGGCCGCGTTCACTGCACCGCCGTGCGTCCGCGCGGCTCCCGCATCACGTATCCGACCCCGCGCAGCGTGTGGATGAGCCGATCCGGCCCGGTGTCGACCTTCTTGCGCAGGTACGACACGTAGGTCTCGACCACGCCGACCTCGCCGCCGAAGTCGTAGCGCCACACGTGGTCCAGGATCCGCGGCTTGCTCAGTACGGTGCCCGCGTTGACCAGGAAGTACCGCAGCAGGGTGAACTCGGTGGGCGACAGGGCGACCGGTTCGCCCGCCTTCCACACCTCGTGGGTGTCGTCGTCGAGTTCGATATCGGCGAATCGCAGCCGCGAGGACTTGGTCTCCGGCGCGGCCCGCCCGGCGCGGCGCAGGATCACCCGCAGCCGGGCCACCACCTCCTCGAGGCTGAACGGTTTGGTGACGTAGTCGTCGGCCCCGAGCGTCAGCCCGGTGATCTTGTCGTCCACGTCGTCGCGGGCGGTCAGGAACAACACGGGCGCGTCGATCCCGTCGGCGCGCAGCCGCCGCAGCAGCCCGAATCCGTCCATGCCGGGCATCATCACGTCGATGATCATGGCGTCGGGCCGGAAGGTCTTGGCCCGGTCGAGCCCTTCGGTCCCGCTGGCGGCGCTGGCGACCTCGAAGCCCTGATACCGCAGGCTCACCGACAGCAACTCGACGATCATCGGCTCGTCGTCGACGACGAGCACTCTGGCCTCGGGCTCGCGTCCTTGCGCAGGCACACCTGTCATGGCCTCATATTCTGCGCCGCACCCGCGAGAACGCTGGTCCTTCCCTGGGAGTTTCCTGGGAGAGCCGACTCCCGGCGGCTCTCAGGACCCGGATACAGGTGTGGGGCCGAGGGTGTACCTCGGCCCCACCTGTCATTGCCCTGGCAGCTTCTGCTGCCCACCGAGCCCCCTGTCAGGATTGAACTGACGACCTTCGCTTTACAAGAGCGGTGCTCTACCACTGAGCTAAGGAGGCGGAAAGCGGTGCCATCATAACCGGGGTGGCCGGCTGCGCGGAAAAACCGGCTTCCCGGTCGGAACGACACTGGCCGCGAACACCGGGACGCGGCCGGTCGACGCTCGTGGCATCGACGGCCGCGTTCGGAAGTCGTTCGCGCAGTATCGGACTAACCGCTGAGTGTCAGGACTGGGCCGCCTGACGAGCCGCGTCGTCCGCCGCCATGGCATCACGCAGGCTCTTGGGCCGCATGTCGGTCCAGTTCTTCTCGACGTACTCGACGCATGCGGCGCGGGAGTCCTCGCCGAACACGACTCGCCAACCCGCCGGAACCTCGGCGAAGGCCGGCCAGAGGGAGTGCTGTTCCTCATCGTTGACCAGGACGAAGAACCGGCCGTCTTCGTCATCGAAGGGATTGGTGCTCATTTCACCTCACTGGATACTGGCGCTGTGTACGGGTACGTAGACGGATCGTCCAGCCACCGCAGTGTTGGAACGAGCCCCCGACGTTGATTCGACCCTAGCAAGGCAGGCGTTACCGCTGGGCGGTTACCTACACTTCGTTCAGGCTACGAAGAATTCGACGAGGATCTTATTGACGACCTCCGGTTGTTCCAGGTAGCCGAAGTGCCCGGCGTCGGGAACCTCCTGGTAGCGGGCACCCGGAATGATATCGGCGACCTCGCGCGCGAGGTAGGGCGGGATCATCCGGTCGTCGGCGAAGCCCAGCGCCAGGCAGGGCACGGTGATGCCCCGGTAGGCCGCGGTGCGGTCGAAGTCGTGGTCCATGCGGCGCTGCGCCCGCACGCCCGGGGTGACCGGGCCGCCGGTGAATTCGAACAGGTCGAGCCAGTCGCGGGCGGCGTGCTGGTCGGCCAGCGAGGCCGGGGACAGGTTCATCAGGGCGGTCATGGCGGCCTCGTATTTGGCGGGCAGCCGCACCCCGGCGTCGTCGAGATCGTGCTCGCCGAGCCCCAGGGTCTTCTGGAACTGGTCCAGCCGGGCGTGCCCGGCCATGAACACGGCCTTGCGGACCAGGTCGGGCCGGGCCAGCGCGACTTCCTGCGCGACCCGCGAGCCCATCGACTGGCCGACCAGGAAGACCGGTCCCTCGCCGAGGAATTCGATCAGGGCGACGGTGTCGCGGACCAGGTCCTCGATGGTGATCCCGGCGGGCGATTCGAAGGAGGGCGCGATGCCGCGGTTGTCGAAGGTGCAGACCCGGTATCCGGCCGCGACCAGGGCGGGCACCTGGTGCAGTTCCCAGACCCGGCCGCCGCTGCCGGTGCCCATGATCATGACGACCAGCGGCGCGGACCCCTTGACGTCGGTGCCTTTGGACCGGTCTCCCTTGACCTGGTAGTTCAGCGAGATTCCGTTCACCGTCGCCAACGGCATGCTTGCGACCCCTTACATCAGGTGTTGCCACTCTTTTGTCCGTCCACCGTATAGGTCGGGACCGACGGAATGTTTCGTCCCCGCGCATTGCGGTTAGGGCTCGCAATGCACGCGGCGGCGAGGCCCGGCTCACCCGGCAGATACGATGGACTCCTCGCACCGAGCAGACTTCTCCGAGAGGACATGAGATGGCCGCGAAGACCGGCGCAAACGACATCGCGGACGACGATCTGGAGCCGCTCGCCGACGAGACCGCTCGCCAGGCGCAGCGCGTGGTGGCGGCGTACGCCACCGACGCCGACGAATGCCGCATGCTGCTGTCGATGCTGGGCATCGCTCCGACGCGAGGCGAATGACCCGTGCACCCGGATAGCTCCGGCTCCGGTTTCGTCGTCGTCGCCAACCGGCTCCCGGTGGACCTGGAGCGCCTGCCCGACGGAACCACTCGCTGGAAGCGCAGCCCCGGCGGCCTGGTCACCGCGCTGGAGCCGGTGCTGCGCAATAACAAGGGCGCCTGGGTCGGCTGGGCCGGCGTCCCGGACGTGGAGCTCGATCCGATCGTCGAGGACGGTCTGGAACTGCACCCCGTCCCATTGTCGGGCGACGAGGTCGCCGACTACTACGAAGGCTTCTCCAACGCGACGCTGTGGCCGCTGTATCACGACGTGATCGTGCGCCCGGTCTACGACCGCCAGTGGTGGCAGGCGTACGTGCAGGTGAACCGGCGTTTCGCCGAGTACACCGCCAAGGTGGCCGCCGAGGGCGCGACCGTGTGGGTCCAGGACTACCAGCTGCAGCTGGTGCCGAAGATGCTGCGCATGCTCCGCCCGGACCTGACCATCGGTTTCTTCCTGCACATTCCGTTCCCGCCGGTGGAACTGTTCATGCAGATGCCGTGGCGCACCGAGATCGTCGAGGGCCTGCTCGGCGCCGACCTGATCGGCTTCCACCTGCCCGGCGGCGCGCAGAACTTCCTGTACCTGGCCAGAAGACTGGCCGGACAGCCGACTTCGCGCGGCAATGTGGGTGTGCGCTCGAAACTCGGTGTGGTGCAGGTGGGTTTCCGCACCGTGCGGGTGGGCGCGTTCCCGATCTCCATCACCTCCGCGGAGCTGGACGAGTATTCGCGCCGCCGCGATGTGCGGGAGCGGGCCGCGAAAATCCGTGCGGAGCTGGGTAATCCGAAGACGATCCTGCTGGGCGTCGACCGCCTGGACTACACCAAGGGCATCGACATCCGGCTCGCCGCGCTCGAGGAGCTGCTGCACGACGGCCGCATCGACCCCGCGGACACGGTGATGGTGCAGCTGGCCACGCCGAGTCGCGAACGCGTCGAGTCCTACAAGCAGATGCGCGGCGATATCGAACGCCAGGTGGGCCGCATCAACGGCGAGTTCGCCCGCGTCGGTTACCCGGTGGTGCACTACCTGCACCGTCCCATCCCGCGCGAGGAGCTGATCGCGTTCTTCGTGGCCGCCGACGTCATGGTGGTGACCCCGCTGCGCGACGGCATGAACCTGGTCGCCAAGGAGTACGTGGCCTGCCAGGGCAGCCTCAACGGCGCTCTGGTGCTGAGCGAGTTCACCGGCGCCGCGGCGGAATTGCGCCAGGCCTACCTGTGCAACCCGCATGACCTGGACAGCGTCAAGGACGCCTTGATCGGCGCCATCGACGACGACCGCGACACCCGCCGCCGGCGCATGCGCTCCATGCGACGCCAGGTCCTCACCCACGACGTCGACCGCTGGGCCCGCGCCTTCCTCGACGCCCTGGCCACCGACCGCGTCGCGGGCAGCGCCCTGCTCACCGACGACGACGTGGACCCGGACCCGCGGCGCTGACGGCGACGAAACTCGAACGCCCCCTGGACTTCCCAGGGGGCGTTCGCCGTATCGCGGTCTATTCCGCTGGCTCAGCGCCGAATTCGCCTAACCGGTAGGTGACACCGGTGAGCCGCTCGGATTCGGCCCACACCCGCGCCGCCAATTCCGGATCGAGCGCCTGCGCACTGGCCTCGTTCAGTGCCGGGTAGCCCTTGGTGAACCCGCTCGGCCCGAACAGATCTCCGGGCTGGACGCCGGGATCGGTGGCCGCCCGCAGCGTCGGGAGCGCACCCATCTCGACGGTCTGCATGGCGAACCGGAACACCCAGCGCAGCGACGGCCGCGACAGGAAGGTGATGGCGGGCCCGAGGTTCCGGGCGAAATCCGATTCGGCCGCCCCGGGATGCGCGGCGATCGACATCATCTCGGTATCGGTGCCGTTGAGCCGCCGCTGCAACTCGAACGCGGTCAGCACATTGGCCAGCTTGGACTGCGCGTACGCCTGAAATCCCTTGTAGGGCCGCCGTTCGAAGAACAGATCGTCGAGATCGATCGGGGCCTCCTTCTTCGAGGCGAACCCCGTGGTCACGGCCACCACCCGCCCCGCCGGCGCGGCCCGCAGCAGGTCCAGCACCAGCCCGGTGAACGCGAACGGCCCGAGATGGTTGGTCGCGAGGGTGGTCTCGAACCCGTCCACGGTCAGACTCCGCGTCCGGCCCAGCATGCCCGCGTTGTTGACCAGCAGATCAACCCGCTCGACCTCGTCGTGCAATCGCGCCGCGGCCTTGCCGACCGAATCCAGCGAAGCCAGATCGAGTTCCACGAACGGCAATTCGGCGTCCGGCACCCGCGCCCGGATGAGATCCGCGGCCGCCCCGGCCTTCTCGGCGTTGCGGCAGGCCATGACCACCCGAGCGCCGTGCTCGGCCAGCCGCAGCGCGGTCTCCAGCCCCAGGCCGCCACTGGACCCGGTGACGATCGCGGTGCGCCCGTGGAGATCCGGAATGTCGGCGGCGGTCCAGCGCATGTTCTTGGTACCCATGCGTTACATCCTGAACGGTCGGCTTCCACTTAGCGCATCGAGCGTCCCCGAAATACCGCCTACCGCAGCGGCTTCCGTTCCGGAACCGACAAGGCCGTGGCGCGCAGGGTTTTTCCCGCACGCCACGGCCTTCGCATGGTGATCGTCAGATCGGGGTGACCTCCGAGACGAGCCAGCGGTTGCCGCTCTTCTCCAGGTCGACCCGCACCCGGCTGCCGCTCGCGGTGGCCTGCGGGTTCTCCTTGCTGGTGGTCATCTGGTTGAGGAACAGCAGCACCTTGGCGTGCTTGGTGTCGAGGTCGATGACGCCGCCCGCCTGCGTGGCGGCGATGACCGTGAGCTGCTTCTCCTTGGCGCCGGGGGCGATGGATTCGTTGACGAGCTTGAGGTAGTCGTCCTTGAACCCGCCGGAGAGATCGTTGGCGACCTTGGGCAGTTCCTTGTCGACGGAATTGAAGTTGTAGCTGAACATCGCCTCGACCGTCTTGCGGGCGGCGTCCACCGAATCGGTGCGCGCGTGATCGAGCTGCTTCATGTGCCAGGCGTCGTAGCCGAACCAGCCGGCCGCCGCCAGCATGGCCACCATGACGGCCGCGATGGCCGAGACCCGGATGCGCTTGTTGTTCACGAGACGAACTCCAGCTTCGAGGCGGTGAAATGGTCACCGTCGTGGGTGATCGTCACCCGGAATCGGTAGACGCGCTGCTGCGGCTGATCCGAGCCGGCGTTGGTGAGGTTCTGCTTGGCGGCGACCAGGATCTGGGCGGAGTTGTCGTCGTAGGACTCGACGGCGGTCTCCACGACCTGGCCGCTGGCCTTCACGTTCGCCTGCTTGATGACATCGGCGTAAGCATCGCTGCGCGAGGAGTATTCGTCCTTGAGCTGGCCCGACGCCACCGAGAGCACCCGGTTGATGTCGTCCTTGACGGTGTCCACCTTGATGGTGGTGATATTGAGGACGGCCTGCTTGGCGGTCTGGGTATAGTCCGCGCGCAGTTGCTCGTTCTTGTCCGCGGCATTGTGCGCCGGAATCCAGAAGATCAGGCTGGTCGCCAGCGCGACCAGGCAGAGCGCCGCCGCGGCGCCGAGCAGCAGGACCGGCCACTTGCGGCCGCCCTTCGTCTCGTCGTCCTCGGCGCCGGCCTCGGAATCCTCGGTGTCGGCCGCGACCGCCGGAGCGCCCTCGACCACCTCGAGCGACTCGTCCTCCGGCTCGGCCGATTCCGCCGTGACCGGAGCGTCGGCGGCATCCCCCGCATCGTCGCCGGCTTCCGGCGTCACGACCGTCTTCGCGATCGTCACCGTGGGTTCGGCGACCTCGGGGGTTTCGGCCTCGGGGGTCGCGGCGGCAGCCTCGACACCCGTGGCCTGCACGGTGGTGACCTCCGCTATGGGTGCATCCCCGTCGTGGACCGGCGGTCCTTCTGACCGCACGGCCTTCCGCCGGGTCTTGCTGTTCACCACCGTGGGATCACTCATCGTTGTTGCTCCTGAAGCATTGTTTGCCAGTTAGCCGGCACGATGCCGGAACCATCGGGCCCGATATCGGCCTGGCGGGTGAGTACACCGTCCGGCCCGAGATACGTGCCACTCTTCGGATCGTACGTTCTCGTCGTCACACTCGCAGGCGCGGCTCCCGGTTGCCCGCCGGTCTCCAGCGAACTCGGGGTGAACGTGGGCTTGCCATTGTTGTCCACCGGGTTCGGCTTACCGAAGGCCGGGTTGTCGCCGAGCGGCTGGTAGCCCTCGGCGGAGTGGCACTGTTCCACGGTGGCCGCACGCCTGCCCGGCACGTCCATACAGGGGTTGTTGCGGACACCGCGGACCACATCCTGGGAGTTCTGCGGAATCTTGCAGTACATCCCCTTCTGGGTCTCCGGAGTGGGCCCCGTGTAGTCGTTGGGCGAGCGCCGGTCCTCCGGCGCCAGGAAGCCCGTGGTGCAACCCTTCGGGTCATTGAGGCCGATCTTGAAGTCGACCTTGCCGCCGTACTCGGTCGGGCTGCCCTTGGCGAGGGTCATCAGCGCACCGATCAGCGGCGGGAAAACCACCAGCAACTGCTCCACGCTGGCGTGATAGGTGACGCCGACCTGACCGAGACTGACCAGATTCTGCGCCAGCAGCGGCACGGTGGGCTTCAGGTCCTCGAACAGCTTGGTCGCCTTGTTGAGGGCGCCCGGGCCGTGGTCGATCACGTTGCGCAGTGCCGGATCGTGTTCGCGCAGTTGGTCGGTCACCGTCGCCAGATCCTTGGTCCACCCGCGGATGGCGGAGTCGGACTCGATCTGGGTGTCCAGCAGCGGGCCGATCTTGTCGATCAGATCCTTGGTGGCGTCGGTGTTGGTCTTGGCCTCCTGGACCAGCAGCGACGCGGAGTCGAGCAGCCGTTCCAGATCCGGGCCCGCGCCGTTGAAGGCGAGGAAGGCCTGCTCGATCACCTGCTGCAGGCGGGTGTCGGCGACGCTGGAGAGCAGCCGGTCGGTGCGGTCCAGAATGCCGCCGATATCCATCGGCAGCTTGGTGCGATCCACCGGGATGACCGAACCGTCGCGCAGATTGCCGCCCTGCGGGTTGTCCTTGGGCACCAGATCCACGTACTGCTCACCGATGGCCGAGACCGACTTCACCCAGGCGTCCACATCGGACGGAATCTTGAAGTCGGATTCGATGGACAGCTTCGCGTCGACCCCCTGCGGGGTCAGCACCACCGAATTCACCTTGCCCACATTGGTTCCGCGGTAGGCGACATTCGCATGCTCGTACAGCCCGCCGGTAGCGGCCAGCTGCACCGTCACGTCATACCGGCCGATGCCGAACATGGCGGGCAGCTTCACGTACTCCCCACCCATCACCGTGATGCCGATGACGGTCAGCACGGTGAAGATGGCGAGCTGAATCTTGACGAAGCGACTCAGTTTCATTTGCCCGGATCCCCTTGCGGCACGGTGATTCCGGGAATGGCGGGCAGGCCCGGAATGTTCAGGCCCGGCATGCCGGGCACGGTCGGCGACGGCTGGGTCGAGGGTGGTTGCTGCTGCAGCGGAGTCTTGGCGGGATCGCCCTGATCGCCCGCCACACCGGCCCCTTGGCCGAGCGCGCCCTCCACACCGCCGAACCGTCCACCCAGCGGGGTTCCGGTCAGGAAGTTGGAATCCAGCCGGGCCGCGGTCAGATCGAAGGTGATCTTCACGTTCATGTAGTCACCGCGGATGTACCGGTCGATGTACTTGAAGGGGAACGGGAAGGTCAGCGCCATATTCAGCGACTTGGCGAAGTTGTCGCTGGTGTTGGCGATCTGTTCCAGAGTCGGTCCCAGATCGGCGATCTCGGCCTTCAGGTCGTCACCGGCGTTGTCGATGATCCGTTTCACCACATCGCTGAGGTCACCCGCCGCGGTCAGCGCGTTGGTGATCTGCTCCCGCTTGTTCGCGAGCACGGTCAGCGCGGGATGGATGTTGTCGATGGCACCGGCCACCCGATCCTTCTCCTGCGCAAGCGTTCCCGAGACACGATCCAGCCCGCTCATGGCGTTGATGATGTCGGTGGTCTGGGCGTTGAGCGTCCCGACCATCTGGTTCAACTGCGGCAGCAGGTCACGGATGGCGTCGGTGCGGCCGGTGAACGCGGTGTTCAGCTCGTGGGTGATGTTCTCCAGCTGGCTGATACCGCCACCGTTGAGCACCACCGACAACGAGGACAGCGTCTGCTCGGTGGTCGGGTACTGGCCCGCCCGCTCCAGCGTGATGGTGTCACCGTCGTGCAGCTGCCCGGTGGCGGGAATATCGGCCGGTGCGGCCAATTCGACGTGATTACTGCCCAGCAGTGAGGTCTGCCCGATCTTCGCGATGGCGTTCGCGGGCAGCTTCACGTCCTTGTCGAGTCCGATGCTGACCAGCGCGTGCCAGTCCTGCACCTCGATACCGGTCACGGTGCCGACGGTCACGTCGTTCACCAGGACCGGCGAATTGCGGGTCAGGGTGGTGACATTCGGCATCTGCACCTTGATGTGCCAAGCATCGGAACCGGTTCCGGCGGAACCCGGCATGGAGACGGTGTTGAGGCCGTCCCAATCACAGCCGGTGGCGCTCAGAGCGACCGCGACACCGATCGCCAGGCCCGCCACCCCGCGGCGACGAGTATTCATCAGTTCCCTCCCGGAATGGCGAGACCGGACAGCCCGTTCGGGATCCCGACCGGTGCCCGTTCACCCTGCGCGGCATAACGAGCGGCGACATCGGGCGTGCTGGGCACCAGCTGGTTCGGAAACGCCGCCGCGCCCGTGCCGTCGTTCATCAGCAGCGGCGGGTAGTTCATCGCCAGGTTCTGGATCACCGGGGCCAGGTACTGCGCGCACATCTTGGCACTCTGGTCGGCATTGCCGGCGGTGCCGAACGCGTCGATCGAGCCACAGATGAAGCTCAACGGTGAGTTGAAGCCGGCGAAGACCGGATAGCCGGCGACGGTGCCCTGCGCGGGGTTGTACAGCTGATAGAAGTTCACCAGCGCGGTCGGCGCGGTGTGCAGCACCTGTTCGATCTGCGGTTTGCTCTGCACCAGCGTGTTGGTGACATCGGCGAGCTGCGCCAGGTCGGTGCTCAGCGCCCCGCCGTGCGTGTCGAGGAACTTCTTCACGTCGGAGACCGCGGAGTCCAGATTGTCCAAACCCGCTCCGAGATCACCGGATACGCCCGCCAGCACCTGAGATACCGACGCCAGCCGGCCACCGAACTGCACGATCTGGTCATTGCTCTTGGAGAGCACGTCCACGAACTGCTGCAGGTTCTTGATGGTGCCGAACAGGTCGGTGCGACCGTCCGACAGCGTGGTCAGCGTGGCCGACAGCTCCTTGAGGGTGTCGCGGAAGGCCTGGCCGTTGCCGTCGAGGTTGTCGGCGGCGGTATTGACGAAGCGCCCGAACGAGCCCTGCTTGTCCTCGCCGACCGGGCCGAGAGACGTGGCCAGCTTGTTCAATTCGGTCTTGATGTCGTCCCACTCGACCGGGACGGCGGTGCGCTCGAGCGGAATGACCGAGCCGTCGTGCATCTTCGCGCCGCCGGTGTAGGCGGGCGCCAGCTGGATGAACCGAGCCGACACCACCGACGGGGAGACCAGCACGGCCTTGGCGTCGGCGGGGATGTCGATGCCGCGGTCGATGGTCATCTTGACCGTGGCCTTGTCCTTGCCCGGATCCACGGAGTCGATGGTGCCCACGCGGACACCGAGGATCCGCACCTCGTCGCCCTTGTACAGGCCGACGGTGGACGGGAAGTAGGCGGTGATCTGCGGCTTGCCGATCCGGGAGACCCCGGTGTACACGCCCCCGGCCACGATCGCGACCAAGGCCACGATCGCCGCCACGCGGGTCCAGCGCGGCAGACCGCGGATTTTACTGAGCAAAGTCGTCATTTCGGCAGCTCCGTGATCAGCGGGCGAGGCTGGATGCCGCCGCTCTGCATGTTCTTCAGCGCTTCGGGCAGGTTCTGCGGCCAGACCAGCGCGTCCGAAAGAGCCTGCAGCATCGGGCTGTTCCAGTTGACGACGTACGCCTGGAAGTACGGACCGCTGCCGACCTGCTCACCGAGCGCACTGGCGTAGGGGCCGAGCGCGTCGAGCGCGTCGGAGATGTTCTGCTTGTTCTTCTGCAGCAGTGCCAGCACCGAATTCAACTTGTCCAGCGCCGGTTTCAGCGCCGCCTGGTTGTCGTTGACGAAGCCGCTGAGCTGTTTGGCCAGGCCGTTGATGTAGGTGATCAGCTGGCTGATCGCGCCCCGGCGGGCATCCAGTTCACCGAGCAGGCTGTTGCCGTCCACGAGCAGCGCATTGATCTTCGCGGCCCGATCGGACAGCACCTTGGTGACGCCCTGGGCCTTGCCCAGCAGGTCGGTCAGCGCCTTGTCGCGGGTGTTGATGCTCTTGGACAGCTGGGTGATGCCGTCCAGGGCCGAGCGCAGCGGAGCCGGTGTGTCCTTGAAGGTGCTCGACAGCGCGTCCAGGGTCTGGTTGACCCGGTCCATGTCAAGGTCCTTCACGGTGCCGGACAGATCCTGCAACGCGTCGTTGAGCGAGTACGGGGACGTGGTGCGCTCCAGGGGAATCGGCTGATCGCGCTTCAGCGCGCCGTCCCCTTCCGGCGCCACCTCGAGCGACTTGCGGCCCAGCACCGTGTTGGTCTTGATCGCGGCGGTGGTCTTGGTGCCCAGCACGATCGACTCGTCCAGGGTGAAGGAGACCTTCACCTTCGGGCCGTCCAGCGCCACTTTGTCCACCCGGCCGGACTTCACGCCGGCCACCTGGACCTGATCACCCGGCAGCAGCCCGCCGGCGTCGGCGAAGTACGCGCTGAACTGCGCGCCCGAGCGGACGAACGGCAGCCGATCGAATTGCAGGGCGGTGAGGCAGATGCTCACGACCACGACGATGCCGATGACGCCGATATTGATGACGCGTTGTCCCATGACTATCCACACCTCCCGTCGAACTGGCTGCCAGGCAGGGCGAGACGCACGTCCTTGCCGTCGGGCCCAGTGAACATGATGTCGGTGCTGCACGCGTAGATGTTCAGGAACGATCCGTAGGCACCGATGCGGGTCAGCTTCTTGTAGGTACTCGGCAGCGCCGAGAGCACGGTCTGGAGCTCGTCGCGGCTGTCGTCGAGAGTCGTCGCCGCGCGGCCCAGCTGCTCCACCGTGTTCTTCAGGTCCGGCCGGGCCGTCCGGAGCAGATCGGTGAGATCACCGGTGGCTCCGGCGATCCGGGGCAGGGCCGCGCCGATCGGGTCCTTGTCTGCAGCCAATCCACTGACCAGACGCTGCAATTCGTCCAGCGTGGTGCCGAACGCCTTGTCGCGGTCGTCGATGGTGGCCAGCACCGTCTTCAGGTTCTCGATCACGCTGCCGATCAGGGCATCGCGTGAGGAGAGGGTCTTGCCGAAGTCGCCGCCGCTGTTCAGCAGCGAGACCAGCGTGCCGCCCTGGCCCTGGAAGATCTGCAGCAGCGCCTCGGTCAGGCTGTTGACCTGGGTCGGATTCAGGCCGCGCAGCAGCGGTTTGAACCCGCCCAGCAGCATGTCCAGATCCAGCGCGGGCTGGGTGTGGTCGAGGTCGATGGTGCCGCCGGAGCGCAGCGGGGTCGCCGTGCCCGGTCCGTCCATCAGTTCGAGGTAGCGGTCGCCGACCAGGTTCTCGTAGCGGATGGCCGCCTTGGTGCTGGCGTAGAGCTTGTACTTGCGGTCCACGTCGAACTCGACGTGCGCCTGGTGGTCCTTGCCGACGTAGACCCGGCTCACCGAACCGACCGGGACACCCGCGATCCGCACCTTCGACCCGGGCAGCATGCCCGAGGACGAGGTGAACACCGCGCGATAGCCGGTCTCGCGAGCGAACCGCATCTGGCTGAAGACGACCACCAGCAGCGCCAGGATCAGCAGCATGGCGATGCCGAAGATGCTGAGTTTGACCGTGGTGGCGTGTGGTTTGAATTTCACTTCTTACCCACCCCAGGCAGCTGGTCGAAAAGAATCTCGAAGACGGTCTTGGACGCGTGCGGCTGCGTCGGCGGCGCCCAGATGTGACCCTCCGAGGTATCGGTCATCAGGTAGTTGGCCTTCTGGCCACCCGTCAGGTCGTAGGTGTTCTCGCAGTGCGGGCCGCCGGTGGCGTTGACCTTCGGCAGGTCCTCGGGGAACGAGTACGGCGTACCGCTGGGCATGATGCCGGCGTTCATGGCGAAGGCCGGGTACCGGCCGCCGATGAGCTCGTCCATCAGGGGCACGTTCATACCGAAGGTCATGATCGTGCAGTACAGCGCCGAGCGGTACTCGAACAGCAGATCCGTGGTGGGCCGCAACAGGTTCAGCGACTTGATCAGATCGTTCTCGTTGGGCTTCAGCACCGAGTTCGAGGTGTCGGCCAACCCGATGAGGTTGGTCAGCAGATCGTCCACGCGAGCCTGCTCATCGGTAATCGTCTTACCGGTGACCTGCATATTGTCGGTGACGCGCAGCAGATCCCCCACGGTGTCGGCGTAGGTGCCGGTCACCGAGGCGGTCTTGCGCAGATCCTCCTGCAACGTGGGCAGCGAGGGGTTGATCTGCTTGAGGAACTCGTCGCTGTCCGACAGCAGCAGGCCCAGCTTCTCGCCGCGACCCTGCAGGGCGGTGCCCAGCGCGGTCAGCGTGGCGTTCAGCTTCTCCGGCTGCACCTTGTTGAGCACATCGCTCAAATGCTGGAACAGCGTATTGAATTCGACGGTCACGCCATCGGCCTGCACCACGGCTCCCGCGCGCAGCTGCCCCGACGGGTTCTGCGGCTCGATGAAGTTGATGTACTTCGCGCCGAACACGGTGGTGGAGTTGATGTCCACGGTCGCGTTGGCCGGCACCAGCTTCAGCTTGTCCGGATCCATGGAGAGTTCGATGCGCGCGCCCTCGGGCGTCTCGTCGATCGACTTGACCCGGCCGATCTCGACGCCGCGGATCTTCACCTTGGCGTCGCGATCCATGACCAGACCCGCGCGCGGCGAATTGACGGTCACCAGAGCGGTATTCGTGAAACCGCCGGCGAAACTCACCAGGCAGAAGACGACTACGGCGACCAGGCCGAGCACCAGGCCGGCGCCGGCCAGCCGGATCACCCACCCCTGGTCGAGGTAGCGCTTCGGCGCCGGCTTCTGGACGAACGGCGAGCCGATCGGGCTCGCCGTCCCGCCTTGTTGTTGGACCATGTTCGTCCCGCCCCTACCCGGAGAGATGGAAATTGCCGGAGGTGCCGTAGATGGCCAGCGACATCAGCAGCGTCACCGTGACGACTGCGATCAGCGAGGCCCGCACCGCATTACCTACCGCCACGCCTACGCCGACCGGTCCGCCCGCGGCGTTGTAGCCGTAGTAGGTGTGGATCAGCATGACCGCCATGGCCATGAAGATCGCCTGCGCGAAGGACCAGAGGATGTCGCTGGGGATCAGGAAGGTCGAGAAGTAGTGGTCGTACACACCGGCCGACTGCCCGTAGATCTGCACGGTCGCGAAGCGCGAGGCGATGAACGAGGCGATGACCGCCAGCGAGTACAACGGGATGATGGCGAGGATGCCCGCCAGCATGCGGGTGCCCACCAGGAAGGGGATGGGCCGGATGGCCATCACCTCGAGGGCGTCGATCTCTTCGGAGACGCGCATGGCGCCCAATTGTGCCGTGGTTCCCGCGCCCAGCGTCGCCGCCAGGCCGATGCCCGAAATGACCGGTGCCGCAATGCGAACGTTGATGAACGCCGCGAAGAAGCCGGTCAGGGCCTCGACGCCGATATTGCCGAGCGAGCTGTAGCCCTGCACGGCGATGGTGCCACCGGCGGCCAGGGTCAGGAAGCCGACGATGACGACGGTGCCGCCGATGACCGCGAGCGCGCCGGTGCCCATCGAGATCTCGGCGATGAGCCGAATGGTCTCGGTGCGGTAGTGCACCAGCGCCTTCGGCACCGACGCGACCGAGCGCGCGTAGAACACCGCGTGCTTGCCGACCGAGTCGAGCGCCTCGGTGAAGCGCTGAAAGCGCTTGGTCACCTTGGGAAAACGAGATTGGATCACGAAAGCCATCTGATCACCGAGCCGCGAACTTGATGCTGATGGCGGTCATCACGACATTGATGACGAACAGCGCCATGAAGGCGAACACGACCGTCTGGTTGACGGCGTCGCCGACGCTCTTGGGACCACCCTTGACGTTCAGACCCAGATAACAGGCGACCAGTCCGGCGACGAGACCGAACAGCATGGCCTTCACCTCGGAGATGACGAGCTCCGGCAGGTGGGTCAGCAGGGTGATGCCGTTGACGAACGCGCCCGGGTTCACGCCTTGCAGGAAGACCGAGAACACGAAGCCGCCCAGGATGCCGATCGCGGACACCAGGCCGTTGAGCAGGAAGGCCACGAACATCGAGGCCAGCACGCGCGGAACCACCAGGCGCTGAATCGGATCGATGCCGAGCACCTTCATCGCGTCGATCTCTTCGCGGATGGTGCGCGCGCCGAGGTCGGCGCAGATGGCCGTCGCGCCCGCGCCGGCCACGATGAGCACGGTGACCATCGGGCCGATCTGGGTGATCGCGCCGAAGGCCGCACCCGCGCCCGAGAGGTCGGCCGCGCCGATCTCGCGCAAAAGAATGTTGAGCGTGAAGACCACGAGCACGGTGAACGGAATCGCCACCATCAGCGTGGGAAACATGGAGACCCTGGCGATGAACCAGGACTGATCGATGAATTCCCGTCGCTGGAACGGGGGCCGTACCGCGGCGCGAGCGACAGCGCCGGCGAGTTCGAAGAACCCTCCGACCGCCCGCAGCGGTACGGCAAGGACTTCATTCATTCCCGCTATTCCTCCTGCCCCTGCCTAGCGATAGCACCGAAATCTGAATGTGATCTCGGTCCCGCCGAAGATTAGAACACGTTCTCATACGGTTCGGGAAGGTTTCCATTGCTTTGAACAGGCCCTCTTTCTGAACTGGTGTCCAGTTTCAAGAACATGTTCAGGTGAGCCTAACCGTCAGAGGTATGCCGCATTGTGAGGCGACACACATAGTTGATCCCCATTCCTACCAATGTTCGATCGCACGATCAACTGCAGGGTCGGGGGCCGGGTCCGTCAAGACGACACGCGGCCCCCGCACGGGGAAATCGAGGTGAAAACCTCAGCCCAGATCCTTCAGAGAGGAGGCCGAGAAAGTGGCGTCCGAACCACGGTCGGCGAAGTAGCCGCCCAGGGTCGCGGCCAGGCCCTCACGGGTGAACTCGCCCTCGGCGTCGAAGCGCTGCTCGACGACGGGGGCCGCCATCAGGGCCACCATCGGGCCGTAGACGACGAACAGCTGGCCGGTGATCCGCTCGGCCGCCGGGGAGGCCAGGAAGGCCACCAGGCGCGCGACGTGATCGGGCGACAGCGGGTCCGGACCCTCTTCGGGGGCCGCGGAGAAGACGTTCTCGGTCATGGCGGTACGCGCGCGGGGCGCGATCGCGTTGGCGCGCACGCCGACCTGCTCCAGCGCGCGGGCCGCGGACAGGGTCAGCGCGGTGATGCCGGCCTTGGCCGCACCGTAGTTCGCCTGACCGGCGGGGCCGAGCAGACCGGCCTCGGAGGAGGTGTTGATGATCCGCCCGTAGACCGGGGCGCCGGTCTCCTTGAACTTGGCCCGCCAGTAGGCGGCCGCGTTGCGGGTCAGCAGGAAGTGCCCGCGCAGGTGCACGGCGACGACCGCGTCGAAGTCCTCGTCGGACATGTTGAACAGCATCTTGTCCCGGGTGATCCCGGCGTTGTTCACCACGATGTCCAGGCCGCCGAGGGACTCCTCGGCGGTACGGATGATTGCGTCGGCGGTGGACCGCTCGGCAATGCTGCCGGCGACGAACTCCGCCTTGACTCCCAGCGCCCGGATATCGGCGAGGGTTGCGCTGACCGCGTCGTTTTCGGCAAGGTCGTTGACAATGACGGACGCGCCCGCGCGGGCCAGCTCGAGGGCTTCGGCCCGGCCGAGCCCGGCACCGGCACCGGTAACGACGGCAACCCGGCCGGAAAGACTCACATCAGATTCGCTCACGGGGCCGACTCTAGAACGTGTTCCACCCGCCGGGCAAGGACCGATCCCGGCGGGCGGGGTGGGCCTCAGACCAGCTTCAGCGCCGCCTTGGGGCACTGCGCCACGGACGACTCGATGTCCTTGCGGTTGGCCTCGGTGACCGCGACCTCGTTGACGTGCAAGTTGTCGTCGTCATCGAGATCGAACACGTCAGGGGCGATTCCAACGCAGATCCCGTTCGCTTCGCACTGATCGAAATCGACGATGACCTTCATAGTTCTCTCCTTCAACACAGGTTGTGTCCGAGCCTAACAAGCAGACCCCGGCTCAGAACAGCAAAGCAGCCCTAACCAGAACCCGTTACTGGAACAAGTTCCAGTAGGTATGTCATGATCGGCCTAACCCGAAGGTTCGTGGCCCGTCTCGTTCTGGACTGAGTGGAGCGGGGGAGCGAAGCGGAGGAGCGGAGGGAGGGAAGAACGAGACCTCCAGGGCCGCGAACCCGCCGCGCCGCAGGCGCGGCAGAAAGGTACGGACTGCTATGCGTATCGCCTACACGCCGCAACAGGAACAGCTGCGTGCCGAGCTGCGTGACTATTTCACCAAGCTCATCACTCCCGAACGGCGGCAAGCGCTTTCGGCCCAGACCGGAGAGTACGGCGAGGGCAATGTCTACCGCGAGGTCGTCGAGGAGATGGGCCGCGACGGCTGGCTCGCCCTGGGCTGGCCCAAGGAGTACGGCGGCCAGGACCGGTCCACCATGGATCAGCTGATCTTCACCGACGAGGCCGCCATCGCCGGCGCCCCGGTGCCGTTCCTGACCATCAACTCGGTCGCGCCGACCATCATGCACTACGGCACCGAGGAGCAGAAGAAGTTCTTCCTGCCCAAGATCGCCGCCGGTCAGCTGCACTTCGCCATCGGGTATTCGGAGCCGGGCGCCGGCACCGACCTGGCCTCGCTGCGCACCTCCGCGGTCCGCGACGGCGACGACTGGATCATCAACGGCCAGAAGATGTGGACCTCCCTCATCGCCTACGCCGACTACGTGTGGCTGGCCGCGCGCACCGACCCGAATGCCAAGAAGCACAAGGGCATCTCGATGTTCATCATGCCGACCGACGCCGAGGGCTTCTCCTGGACGCCGGTGCACACCATGGCCGGTCCGGACACCTCCGCCACCTACTACCAGGACGTGCGGGTCAAGAACTCGGACATGGTGGGCCCGGAGAACGGCGGCTGGGCGCTGGTCACCAACCAGCTCAACCACGAGCGGGTCGCGCTGACCTCCTCCGCGCCGCTGGCCCTGGCCGTCGCGCAGGTCACCGAATGGGCGCGCAACACCAAGACCGCCAACGGCCAGCGCGTCATCGACCAGGAATGGGTGCAGGTCTCGCTGGCCCGCATCCACGCCAAGGTCGAATACCTGAAGCTGACCAACTGGGAGATCGCCTCGCGCGCCGACCAGGGCGGCGACGCCGCGCCGCGGCCGTGGGACGCCTCCGCGACCAAGGTGTACGGCACCGAACTGGCCACCGAGGCCTACCGGGCGCTGATGGAGATCCTCGGCCCGCAGGCCTACCTGCGCCAGGACTCGGCCGGTTCGCAGCTGCGCGGCCGCCTCGAGCGCATGCACCGCGCCTGCCTGATCCTCACCTTCGGCGGCGGCACCAACGAGGTGCAGCGCGACATCATCGCCATGACCGCCCTCAAGCAGCCCGCCGCCGCGCGTTAAGAAACCAAGGTACCCATCATGGATTTCACCCTCACCGAGGCGCAGCAGGATCTGGCCCGCCTCACCGCCGAGGTCACCGGCAAGCTGGTCACCGCCGACCGGCTGCGTGAGCTCGACAAGAACACCGACGCCGACGGCAACCGCACCGTGCGCTTCGACGCCGGCCTGTGGGACTCGCTCGCCGAGACCGGCGTGCTGGCCGCGGCCCTGCCGGAGAGCGTGGGCGGCAGCGACTTCGGCGTGCTCGAGCAGACCGCCATCCTGCGCGAGATCGGCAAGTCCGTCGCCCCCGTGCCCTACCTGTGGTCGATCGTGCTCGGCGCGGGCGCGCTCGCGCAGTTCGGTTCCGCCGCCCAGCGCGAGCTGGCCGCCCAGGCCGCGACCGGCGAGGTCATCCTCACCGCCGCGCTGAGCGAGGAGCGCAACTGGGAGCTGACCAAGCCCGTCACCACCGCCATCGCGGGCGACGGCTGGCAGCTCACCGGCCTCAAGACCACCGTGCCCTTCGCCCGCCAGGCGGCACGAATCCTGGTGTCCGCCAGCGTCGACGGCGCCCCCGCCGTCTTCCTGGTCGACCCGTCGCACGCCTCGGTGCGCGTCGAGGACCAGATCGTCACCGACCGCTCCCCCGAGGCCGAGGTCGAATTCGCCGGCACCCCCGCCGAACTGGTGGGCACCGTCGAACAGGGCGGCGAGATCCTGACCTGGCTGCTGGAGCGGGCCTGGCTCGGCCTGGCCGCCACCCAGCTCGGCGTGGTCGAGAAGGGCCTGGAACTGGTCGCCGACTACGCCCGCGAGCGCGAGCAGTTCAACCGCAAGATCGGCAGCTTCCAGGCCGTGGCCCAGCGCCTCGCCGACGGGTACATCGACGTGCAGGGCGTGCGCCTGGCCGTGCAGCAGGCGGCCTGGCGGATCGCCGAGGGTCTCCCGGCCGCGGCCGAGGTGCACACCGCCAAGTTCTGGGCCGCCGAGGCCGGACACCGCGTCGCCCACACCGTGGTGCACGTGCACGGCGGCGTCGGCATCGACCGCGACCACATCGTGAACCAGTACTTCACGGCGGCCAAGCACAACGAGTTCGCGCTCGGCGGCGCGACCGACCACCTGCGCGCCCTGGGCTCCCTGCTCAGCGACGCGCAGTAGGCCTGATCAACTCTCCTGAACTCCGCGGCCCAGTCGGGCCGGGCGAGACGCGGCCGACCCTGCACAAGCGGCCGACGGCGAGGTAGTGGCTCCCATACCGGCCACTGCCTCGCCGTTTTCCTTGTGGCGGAGAACCCCTGCGCAGGAACGGATTACGCGGTCAGGGCACCAGTGGACCAGCGAGCACGCGTTTGCCCTCCGCCCAGTTGCCCTGCCAGTTCAACGCCGGGTCGTCGAGCTCCTTGCGCGCCCACAGCGCCAGCAGCAGATCCGACGCGGCGCCCGAGAGTTCGGCCACCGGCGCGCCCGGGCCGTAGGTCCAGTGGTCACCGGTGTCGGTGGCGCGCAGGCTGATCGCCGCCGTCGGCTCGCTCGCCAGACCGCGCAGGATCATGCGGGGCGCGAACAGTTCGAAGACCTCGGTCACGCCGTCGGCCGCGAGCACGGGCTCGAACGCCTCGGCGGTGCCCAGCGCGTCCTGCCCGTCCCACAGGTGCATGAGGGTCTCCTGCGCCCGACGGCGCTGCCAGAAGCCGACCTTGCGCGGCATCTGCGAGGTGAACGTCCAGGCCGGAGTCTCGGGATCGACCGACAGCGCGTCGATCATCGCCTTCGCCGTGCCGTCGAACCAGGCCCGCAGTCCCACCGGGTCCCTGGGCGCGGGCTCGCCCTGAAAATCGCCGCGCTGTTCCAGGACCGCCGCGGTCACCCACAGATTCCCCTGACCGACATGGTCGGCCAGGTCGTAGAAGGTCCAGTCGCCACAGGACGGGACGGGCGCGGACAGCTCGACCTCCGGCGTGATCAGGTCACCGAACTCGTCCAACTTCTCGCGCACCACGGTCAGGAAATCCATGCGGCTCACGCTAAACAGTGAAGCCGCAGCGTGCCAGCCAAATCCGGCCGGTGGCGCGCGAATTTCGGCCAAACCTCGAGCGTCTGGCGGGTGCTCAGGATCGGAGTCCGCGCACGGAGAAGGCCCGCTCCCCCACCTGCTCGGGGTGTTCGGGCGACGGTTCCAGCTCGCGCAGCAGTGCCTCGCCACGCGCGTCACGGCGGATGGCCCGGCCCAGCTCGGCGGCGGCGCGATAGTGGGCGGGGGTACGCAGGGTGTGGCGGACGGCGCGGGCGATACGCTGGGCGGTGGCCGTGCGCGGCAGGACGATTCCGGCGTCGTGACCGCGGACCCGGGCGGCGTTGTCGGCGTTGTCGCGGCCGTGCGGGAGGACCACGACCGGGAGGTCGGCCGCGAAGGATCTCATCAGCGTGCCGTGGCCGCCGTGGGTGACGACCAGGCTGGCGTGGCGCATGATCTCGCGGTGCGGGGCGCCCCGCAGGACCGATACATTCCGGGGCACACGGAGTTCGGCGGGATCGAGGGCGGGGCCGGTGGTGATGACACCGCGCACGGGTAGCTGGCCCAGGGCCTCGGAAATTCTTTGCAGGCAGTCGGTTTGACGCTGGAAGGTGGTGGACAGGGCGACCAGGACCAGTGGATCACCGCCGTCGGCCGGGGTCCAGGTGGTGTCGGCGACCCAGTCGGGTTCGTCGAGGATGGGGCCGACCCATCGCACCCCGTCGGGCCCCTGACCCGGGAAATCGAAAGCGGCACTCGACAAGACGAGCTGACGGCGGGCCAGTCGCGCCTGATCCTGGTAGTGCGCCAGGCGTTCCAGCCCGAAATCCGCGCGCAGGGCATTGAGCTTGGGTAGTAGCTCCTCGTCCCAGCGCCGCTGCACCAGCGAACCCACCATTCGGTCGCGTAGCCGCCCGACCGGTCCGTGCGCCGGCGCGAATCCGGTGCCCGGCGGCGGACCGCCCTCCACGGGTAGTGGATAGACGCCGGGGATCAGCACCGAGAACGGCGTCTCGCAGGCCTGCGCGGCGACCATGGCGCCGAAGGCGAAGAAGGAGGCCAGCACCAGATCGGGTCGATTCGCGTCGATCTCGTCGGCGGTGTCGCGCGCGAATCCGGCCCCGGCCCGGGGACGCAGCCGCGCGCCGGTCGCGGCCACCGCCTCGGTCAGCGATTCCTCCGCCAGCACCGTCACCCGATGGCCCCGGCGCACCAGCCGCCGCACCACCCCCAGCTCCGGCGGAACCGTTCCCCCGCTGCCGGTGAGGGCGATCAGATAGCTGTAGCTCATCGGGCACCTCCACCGGCAACTCTCGCACGACCGATGAGTTTCGCGCACCCGCTTCGTCCTCATCAGTACATCGAATGAGAGGGGAACGCGCCACCATGCCGAGCAAGATGATCTTCATCAATCTGCCCGTCGCCGACCTGGACCGGTCCAAGCGCTTCTACGAGTCCATCGGCTGGAAGGTGAATCAGGACTTCACCGACGGCAATGCCGCCTGCATCGTGGTCGACGACAACATCTGCGTCATGCTGCTCACGCACGACTTCTTCACCACCTTCGGCCGCCGGCCGCTGGGCGACACCCGCGGCACCGTCGGCAGCGTCTACGCGCTCGCGCTGGGCAGCACCCACGAGGTCGACGCCCTGGTGGACGCCGCCGTGGCCGCGGGCGGCCAGGAGGAGGTCAGCACGGACCGCCGGGCCCAGGAAGCCGAGGTCGGCATGTACGGCCGCACCTTCCTCGACCCCGACGGCCACCAGTGGGAGCCGTTCTACATGGCCTATCCCGGGTGAGCGACGCGCGCCGATAGCCCCGAGTCCGAAGGCCGTGCGATCGCCCCGTGACAGCTTCCTGCCAACCGATGAACCAGCGCTCCACTCCCGCGAAAACGAGGGTGGATCCATGGCTTTCAACGTCGCAGACCTGTTCGAGCACGCGGTCGACGCGGTCCCGGAGCGGACCGCCCTCATCTGTGAGGACCGCCGCCTCACCTACCGTGAACTCGACGAGCGGGCCAATCGGCTCGCCCACCACCTGGCTTCCCGCGGCATCGGCCCCGGCGACCACGTCGGCGTCTACTCGCGCAATTCCATCGAAGCCCTGGAAACGATGCTCGCGACCTACAAACTGCGGGCCGTGTCGGTGAGCGTGAATTATCGCTACGTGGCCGACGAGGTGCGCTACATCGTGGACAACGCGGATATGAAAGCGCTTGTGCACGAGGCGCGATACAGCCGCGTCGTCGCCGAGGTCCGGGCGTCGGTGCCGGGGCTGACCGACACGCTCGCCATCGGGGCCGACTACGACGCGGCGTTGGCGGTGCAGTCCCCGGAGCGGGATTTCGGGCCGCGCAGTGGCGACGATCTGTACATCCTCTACACCGGCGGCACGACCGGCATGCCCAAGGGCGTGATGTGGCGACACGAGGACGTCTGGCGGGTGCTCGGCGGCGGCATCAATTTCGTGACCGGCGAATACGTCTCGGACGAATGGGAATTGGCGAACAACGCCAAGTCCGCGCCGGAGGGGATCGTCATGGCGCCGCTCTCGCCGCTCATCCACGGCGCGGCGCAGTGGGCCGCGTTCATCGGCCTGAACTCCGGCGGCACAGTCGTTTTCGTCCCGCGGTTCGACGCGCACGAGGTCTGGCGCGCGGTGGAGAAGCACGGGGTCCACGTGCTCACCGTGGTCGGCGACGCCATGGCCAAACCGCTGTTGGAGGCCTACCGCGCGGGGCGGTACCGGGTCTCGACGCTGTGGTCGCTCAGCAGCCACGCCGCGCTGTTCTCCCATTCGCTCAAACAGCAGTACATCGAGACCTTCCCCACCCTGTTGATCACCGACGTGATCGGATCCTCGGAGAGCGGCAGCACCGGATTATCCGTGGTCACCAAGGATTCCGACCACACCCAGGGCCCCCGGGTGAAGTTCGGCGCGCAGTCCGCCCTGCTCGACGACGACGGACGGCTGGTGACGCCGACCCCGGGGGCCGTCGGGCGGATGGCGCGAACCGGGCATGTGCCGCTCGGGTATTACAAGGACCCCGAGAAGACGAGGACGATCTTCTTCGAGGTCGACGGCAAGCGGTATGTGGCGCCGGGCGATTACGCCCGGTACGAGGCCGACGGCACCGTCACGCTGCTCGGGCGCGGCTCCGAATGCGTCAATACCGGTGGCGAGAAGGTGTTCCCGGAGGAGGTCGAGACCGCGCTCAAATCCCACCCCGACGTCTTCGATGCCCTGGTGATCGGCATCCCGGACGAGCGCTTCGGGCAGGCCGTGGCGGCGGTGGTACAGCCCCGCCCCGGGGCGCTGATCGAACTCGCCCACCTGGACGCCCACCTGCGCACCAAGGTCGCGGGATACAAAGCGCCGCGCGGCTATTGGCTGGTCGACGAGGTCATGCGGCAGCCCAGCGGCAAGGCGAACTATCCCGCGGCCAAACGCCATGCGGCCGCCCACCCGGCCGAGATGCGCACGCCCAGCGGGGACCGCGCCCAGCCGAGTGGCTCGGTCGATCGGCCCGGAAGCCCACCGCGCTGAGCGCGGGGCCACCGAGCACGGTCGCTCAGCTCAGCAGCCCGAGTTCCCGTACCCGCACCCCGAGCTGGAAGCGGGTGCTCACCTCGAACCGCGTCATGAGCTGGGCGACGTAGCGCCGGTAGGTGCGCAGCGACACCCCCAGCGCCCGCGCCGCCGTCTCGTCCTTCGCCCCGGAGTACAACTGCTCGACCACCGCGAGCGCCACCGGGTCCAGGCCGTCCCGCACCTCCAGGTGGTCGCGCAGGGCCCGCGCGGAATGCCAGGTGCGGGTGGCGAATTGGTGCACCACGCCGAGCAGGGCCGGTTCGGCCACCAGGTATCCGCGCGGCTCCTCCCCCGGCGCGGCCGACCACAGCGCCGCCCGCTCGCGATCGACGATCAGCGCATTGCAGAAATCGGTGTCGGTGACCCGGATCCGCGAGCCGAGGGTGAACTGCCGCAGCACCGACTGGCGGCCCCGGCTGCTCACGTACGCGGCCGACAGCAGCACCCGCACCTGCTTCCCGGCTTCGTGCAACTGCCGGAAAACCGTGTCCTCCGCGCGATATTCGGTCTCCGGCCGCACCGGGCTGGCGATGGCCATGACCGCCTCGTGGCGCGCCCCCACCAGCATGCGGCGCAGGTTCTGCGCCCACCGCTCGTCCGCGTGCAGCTCGACCGTCATGCGCCCCTCCCCGGACTCCCGTGGCGCCGAGCCTAGTTCGGGCGCAGCTCCATGGGGAGACCGAAGAGCGGGAACAGCTTCTCCGTGTCCAGGAAGAAGGTGAGTCCGGAGATGCGGTCGCCGGAGAGTTCCAGCGTGGTGATGGACCACGGTGTCCAGACGCCGGGCTCGTCGCCGGGCTTGTAGTGGCCGAAGGCGGGCAGACCGTTCGCGCCCGCCAGCGGCACCATCCGGGAATCGCGGCAGGCCTGGCCGGTGCCGAGCATGAAGGCGGCCACGTTCTCCGGACCGGACACCCAGAGCGAGAACGGCGGCATGGACAGGGCCACATCGGCTTTCAGCAACTCGGTGAGGGCGCTCATATCGTAGGCCTCGAAGGCCTTCACGAAGTCGTCGACCAGCTTGCGCTGCTGCTCGTCGCGTTCGTCGAACGGGTCCGAGACGGTGGCGGTCTCCTGCACCTTCGACATGGTGGCGCGGGCGCGCTGCAGGGCGCTGTTCACCGAGGCGGGTGAGACGTTCAGCATGTCCGCGGTCTCGCCGGCGGAGAAGCGCAGCACCTCACGCATGATGAGGATCGCGCGCTGGCTCGCGGGCAGGTGCTGCACGGCGGCGACGAAGGCCAGCCGCAGCGTGTCCTTGGTGCTGGCGGCCTCGGCGGGGTCGGCACCGAAGGCGAGCGCGTTCGGAATCGGTTCCACCCAGACGTAATCCGGCTCCGGCGCCGGCAACTGCGAATCGGGCGTGGAGGGTCCGTTGAGGTCCATGGGCCGGGCCCGGCGCTGCGGGCCGTCCAGCATGTCCAGACAGACATTGGTGGCGATCTTGTACAGCCACGAGCGAACGCTGGCCCGCCCCTCGAACGAGTCGTAGGACTTCCAGGCGCGCGTGAAGGTCTCCTGCACCGCGTCCTCGGCCTCGAACGAGGACCCGAGCATTCGATACGCGTAGGCGCACAGTTCACGCCGATGCCCCTCGAAAGACCGCAGTACATCATCCGATACGGTGCCGCCCGCCTTCTCGCTCATGCCTGAAAGCCTGACACACCCCACCGACAAGAAACACCCGTCGAAACGAGCGAATACCCGCCCGCAGAAAGCGGACGGGCACAGTTCGCCGCAACAAATCTCGGATCGTGCCGAACGCGACCGCGGACGGGCGCAATCGACCCACCACAACCTAGGGCCGTGCCCGCCTGCGACAGCAGGCGGGCACGGGAGGTTCGGAGAGCTGGGCCGAGCTACTTCGAGGACGCCTGGGCGTGGTTGTCGGCCTCACGGGCCTCGGTCTGCGCCTTGGCCCACTTGTAGTCGGGCTTGCCGGCCGGGGACCGCTTGATCTCGTCCACGTACCACAGGCTGCGCGGCATCTTGTAGGAGGAGATCTCCTTGACCAGGGTCGGGCGCAGCTCTTCCAGGGTCGGGCGGGCCTCGCCGCGGCAGGCCACGACCGCGACCACGCGGTTGCCCCAGCGCTCGTCGGGCACGCCGACGACCAGCGCGTCGAACACGTCCGGGTGCGCCTTGAGCGCGCCCTCGACCTCTTCGGGGAAGATCTTCTCGCCACCGGAGTTGATCGACACCGAGCCGCGGCCGAGCATGGTGACGGTGCCGTCGTCCTCGACCCGGGCGAAGTCGCCGGGGATGGAGTAGCGCTTGCCGTTGAAGGTCTTGAAGGTCTCGGCGGTCTTGACCGGGTCGTTGTAGTACCCGATCGGGATATTGCCGGTGCGGGCGAGCATGCCGACCTGGCCGGAGCCGGGCGCGACCTCGTTGCCCTCCTCGTCGATGACCTTGGTGGAGCCGTCGATCTTCACGCGCGGCCCGCCGGTGTGGGTGGCGCCCTTGGTGGCCACGGCCAGACCGCCGAAGCCGGTCTCCGAGGCGCCGATGGAGTCCGTGATCAGCGCGTTCGGGAAGCGCTCGATGAACTCGTCCTTGAGCACGGGCGAGAACAGCGCCGCGCTGCTGGCCAGCACCCACAGGGCCGAATGGTCGTACGGCGCACCGGTTTCCGGGTTGCCCTCGGCCAGCGCGTCCAGGATGGGACGGGCCATGGCGTCACCGGTGATGAAGATCATGTTGACCCCGTGGTTCTGCACCGCGCGGCAGACGCCGTGGCCGCTGAACTCGGGCAGCATGACGGCCTTGCCGCCGTCGAAGAGGCTGTGCAGGGTCGCGGTGAACGCGCCGCCGTGGATCAGCGGCGGGATCGGGTAGCGCACCATCGGGGCGCTGCCACTGGCGCCGCCCTTGGACTGCTGCCACTCGTCCTCGACGAACTCACCGGTGTAGAAGTTGATGCCGCCGCCGAGCACGCGCCACCAGTCCTCCTGCCGCCACATGACGCCCTTGGGCATACCGGTGGTGCCACCGGTGTAGATCATCATGATGTCGTCGGAGGTGCGCTCCTCGAAGTCGCGCTCGCCGTGCGAGGAGGCCAGCGCCGCTTCGTATTCGACGGCGCTCGGGGGCAGCGGCAGGTCGGTGCCGTCCTCGACGGTGATGACGGACTTGATATTCGGCGTGTTCGGCAGCACATTGGCCACCTTGTCGCTGTAACGCCGCTCGTGAAGCAGCGCGACCATGTCCGAGTTCTCGAAGATGTACTGCAACTCGTTCTCAACGTAACGGTAGTTCACGTTGATCATCACTGCCCGCGCCTTGAAGATGGCCACCATGGCCTCCACGGCCTCGATGGTGTTGCGCGAGTAGACGCCGACCTTGTCACCCGGCTGCACACCCTGTTCCTGCAGGTAGTGCGCCAGCCGGTTGGCCCGGTCCTCCAGCTCGGCATAGGTGACCGAACGGGTGTCGTCAACCAGCGCGACACGTTCGGGCATGAGGTCGATGGTGTGCTCGACAAGGTCCGCGATGTTGTAGCTCACAGGGACCAAAATAGAACGTGTTCTTGTGTGTGACAAGCCACTGTTTTCACGCACGTCCCGCTGAGCGGACGTGCCCCCGGTCACAACAGTACGGTGGCGTATCCCCGAATGGGAACAAACGGAAAGAGCGAACCCCGCTCAGCAGGGCGCGCTCTTCCGGACCGTCCGGCCCTACGACTCGATGAGCGGCCGCAGCTTCTCGAACTGCGCCACGTCGCGGACCCCGACCAGCATCATGGTGACGCCGGCCTGCTCCCACACCTTCAGCTGCTCACGCACCTGCGCCTCGTTGCCGATGATGGTGGTGTCGAGGATCAGCTCGTCGGGCACGACGGCCGCGGCCTCCTCCTTGCGGCCGGTGCGGAACAGGCGGGTGATCTCGTCGACCTGCTCGCCGTAGCCCATGCGCCGGTACACCTCGGCGTGGAAGTTGAGTTCCTCCGCGCCCATGCCGCCGATATAGAGCGCCATGAACGGGCGCAGCCGGTCCAGTTCGGCCTTGGGGTCGTCGGTGAGGATGACCTGCGCGGTGGCCGCGATCTCGAAGTCCTCGCGCGAGCGCCGCGCGCCCGGCCGGGAGAAGCCCTCGTCGAGCCATTCGTTGTACATGTCGGCCAGCCGCGGCGTGTAGTAGATGGCCAGCCAGCCGTCGGCGATCTCCGCGGTCAGGGCCACGTTCTTGGGCCCCTCGGCGCCGAGCCAGATCGGCACGTCCGAGCGCAGCGGGTGGGTGATCGGCTTGAGCGGCTTGCCGAATCCGGTGGCGCCCGGGCCGCTGTAGGGCAGCGGGTAGTGCGGGCCCGCGCTGGTCACCTTGGCCTCGCGGGCCAGCACCTGCCGCACGATCGAGACGTACTCGCGGGTGCGGGCCAGCGGCTTGGCGAAGGGCTGGCCGTACCAGCCCTCGACTACCTGTGGGCCGGAGACGCCGAGGCCGAGGATGTGCCGGCCGCCGCTGAGGTGATCGATGGTCAGCGCGGCCATGGCGGTCGCGGTGGGGGTGCGCGCCGACATCTGCACCACCGAGGTGCCCAGCCGCACCCGGCTGGTGTCGGAGCCGTACCAGGCCAGCGGGGTGAAGGCGTCCGAACCCCACGACTCGGCGGTGAAGACGGCGTCGAATCCGCTCTCCTCCGCGGCCGCGATCAATTCCCGCGTATTGGCGGGCGGCTGCGCGCCCCAATATCCGAGTTGCAAGCCAAAGCGCATTTCCATGTCCTTCCTAGAACATCCGGGACCGGTCGTCAGGGCCGCAGCCCGTACTCTTGCCACCGTCACTAGAACCTGTTCTACTCGATCTCGTGACTCTGGGGAACACCGAAGTACTGTCCGCACCGCTGCGGATGAAATTCGACTACACCCGCTCCACCGGTCCGACCATCGGGCGCTTCCTCACGGAACTGCGCGCCGGCAAGGTCGTCGGGGTGCGGGGTTCCGACGGGCGCGTGATCGTGCCGCCCGCGGAATTCGATCCGAAGACCGCGGAACCGCTGACGGAATTCGTCGACGTCTCCGATGTCGGCACCGTGCAGACCTGGTCCTGGGTGGCCGAGCCGCTGCCGGCCATGCCGTTCGACCGGCCCTTCGCCTACGCGCTGATCAAACTGGACGGCGCGGACACCGCCATCCTGCACGCGGTGGATGTGGCGAGCCCCGCCGACATCTCGACCGGCATGCGCGTGCGGGCCCGCTGGGCCGCCGAGCGCACCGGCGACATCCACGACATCGCGGCCTTCGAGCCGGGCGACACCTCCGCTCCCGCAACGACTTCCGACACGGGAGCCGAGCCGGTCACCGGCATCGTGACCCCGGTCGACTACTCGATCGACCACACCGCCGCACCGCAGGAAGCCGTCTTCCTGAAGGGCCTGATGGAGGGCAAGCTGCTGGGCGCCCGCGCCAAGCTGGACGGCAAGGTGTACTTCCCGCCGCGCGGCGCCGACCCGCGTGACGGCTCGCCGACCGACGACTTCGTCGAGGTGTCCGACAAGGGCATCGTGACCACCTTCTGCATCGTGAACGTGCCGTTCCTGGGCCAGCGCCTCAAGCCGCCGTACGTGGCCGCGTACGTGCTGCTCGACGGCGCCGACATCCCCTTCCTGCACCTGGTGCTGGGCGTCGACGCCAGTGAGGTCCGGATGGGCATGCGGGTCGAGGCCGTGTGGAAGCCGCGCGAGGAGTGGGGCCTGTCGATGGCCAATATCGACCACTTCCGCCCGACCGGCGAGCCCGACGCCGACTACGACTCGTTCGCGCACCATCTGTAGAGAGGCGCTGAAATACCTTGAGTAACACAGCAACCGACATCGCGGTGGTGGGCTTCGCCCACGCGCCGCACGTGCCGGAGACCTTCGGCACCACCAACGGCGTCGAGATGCTCGCGCCCTGCTTCCACGAGATCTACGCCAAGCTCGGCATCGGCGTCGCCGACATCGACTTCTGGTGCTCCGGATCCTCGGATTACCTTGCCGGGCGCGCGTTCTCGTTCATCTCGGCCATCGACTCCATCGGCGCGGTGCCGCCGATCAACGAGTCGCACGTGGAGATGGACGCGGCCTGGGCGCTGTACGAGGCGTGGGTGAAACTCCGCTCCGGACAGGCGCAGACGGCGCTGGTCTACGGCTTCGGCAAGTCCTCGGCCGGCACCCTGCGCCAGATCCTGGGTCTGCAGACCGACCCGTACCTGGTCGCGCCGCTGGGCGTGGACTCGCTGTCCCTGGCGGGTCTGCAGGCCCGCGCGGGCCTGGACGCCGGCGTCTGGACCGAGGCCGACATGGCCGCGGTGGCCGCCCGCACCAGCGGCGGTGACATCGACAAGCTGCTGGCCGCACCGAAGGTCAACGACCCGCTGCGCGCCCACGACATCGCGCCCATCACCGACGGCGCGGCCGCGGTCGTGCTGGCCGTGGGCGACCGGGCCCGCGAACTCTGCGAGCGTCCGGCCTGGCTGACCGGTATGGCGCACTACATCGACTCCCCCGTGCTGGGTGCGCGCGACCTGACCGTGTCGCCGTCCGCCACCAAGGCCGCGAACGCCGTGACCGGCGGTGACGCGAGCGGTTTCGACATCGCCGAGCTGCACGCGCAGTTCACCCACGAGGAGCTGATCCTGAAGCAGGCCATCGGCCTGAACGGGGACACCCGGATCAACCCGTCCGGCGGCCCGCTCTCGGGCAACCCCATGTTCGCGGCCGGCCTGGAGCGCATCGGCTTCGCCGCTCGCGAAATCATCAATGGCACCGCGAATCGCGCACTGGCGCATGCCGCCAGCGGACCCGCGTTGCAGCAGAACCTGGTGGCCACCTTGGAGGCACGTTCATGAGCTACGCAGCTGCCGTCCTCGGCACCGGTCAGACCCATCACGTGACCAAACGGTCCGATGTATCGATGGCCGGAATGATCCGCGAGGCCGTCGATCGGGCGCTCACGGACTCCGGCCTGACCATGGCCGATATCGACGCCGTGATCATCGGTAAGGCCCCCGACTTCTTCGAGGGCTCCATGATGCCGGAGCTGTTCCTCGCGGATGCCCTGGGCGCCACCGGAAAACCGCTGCTCCGGGTGCACACCGCCGGTTCGGTCGGCGGCTCGACGGCCATCGTCGCGGCCAACCAGGTGCAGGCGGGCGTGCACCGCCGCGTCCTGGCCGTGGCCTGGGAGAAGCAGTCCGAGTCCAACGCCATGTGGGCGCTGTCGAGCCCGGTGCCGTTCACCATGCCGGTGGGCGCGGGCGCGGGCGGCTATTTCGCCCCGCACGTGCGCGCCTATATCCGCCGCTCCAACGCCCCGCTGCACGTGGGCGCCATGGTCGCGGTGAAGGACCGCCGCAATGGCGCGCGCAACCCGTTCGCCCACCTGCACCAGCCCGACATCACCGTGGAATCGGTGATGTCGTCCCAAATGCTGTGGGACCCCATTCGTTTCGACGAGACCTGCCCGTCCTCGGACGGCGCGTGCGCCATCGTGATCGGTGACGAGGCCTCGGCCAAGGCCGTGGAGGCGCAGGGCAAGAAGGTGGCGTGGGTGCACGGCACCGCCATGCGCACCGAACCGCTCGCCTACGCGGGCCGCGACCAGGTGAACCCGCAGGCCGGCCAGGCCGCGGCCAAGGCGCTGTGGAAGCAGGCCGGGATCACCAACCCGCTCGAGGAGATCGACGCCGCCGAGATCTACGTCCCCTTCTCCTGGTTCGAGCCGATGTGGCTGGAGAACCTGGGCTTCATGCCCGAGGGCGAGGGCTGGAAGCTCACCGACGCGGGCGAGACGGCCATCGGCGGGAAGCTGCCGGTCAACTCGTCGGGCGGCGTGCTGTCGTCCAACCCGATCGGCGCGTCGGGCATGATCCGCTTCGCCGAGGCCGCCAAGCAGGTCATGGGCCGCGCCGGCGACTACCAGGTGGAGAACGCGCGCAAGGCCTTCGGCCACGCGTACGGCGGTGGCTCGCAGTACTTCTCGATGTGGGTGGTCGGGAGCGAGCAGCGATGACGACCACCACCGAGCACCCCGCGCGGGTGGCGGGCGCGGCCTCGCAGGCCGCGGTGCGCGCCAAGGACAAGGACGCCTGGGTGGCGCTGTTCGCCGCCGACGGGATCGTGGAGGATCCCGTCGGGCCGTCGTTCTTCGACCCCGAGGGCGTGGGACACCGTGGCGCGGAAGCGATCGCGGCGTTCTGGGACAAGGCGATCGCGCCGACCGAGTCGATCGAGTTCCTCTTCGACGACTCCTTCGCCTGCGGTCGTGAGGTGGCCTTCACCGGCCGCATCCGCACCACCATGGGCGGGCACATCGTGGATGCCGAGGGCGTGTTCACCTACAAGGTGGACGAGGACGGCAAAATCCTTGCCCTGCGCGCTTTCTGGGAGACCGAGCGCGCCATGGCAACTCTCACACCTCGCTGAATCCCCGTGCCCCGCATGCCTTCGCATGCGGGGCACGGATTGGTTCGGGGTCCAACAAGACCGAAGCGGGCGACCGGATTACCCGGTCGCCCGCTTCTTTTTGTCTCCGCCCTGAGGAGTGAGAGGGGTGCAGGGCGGATCAAACCATCAGTCGCTCAGTGCTTTACCGGGCAGCCGCCGCTGTAGTCCACCTGGAATTCCTTGATGCCGTTGAGCCAGCCCGAGCGCAGGCGCTTGGGGTCGCCCAGCTTGGTGATGTCGGGCATGTGGTCGGCGATGGCGTTGAAGATGATCTCGATCTCGAGTCGAGCCAGGTTCGCGCCGATGCAGAAGTGCGCGCCGGTACCGCCGAAGGACAGGTGCGGGTTCGGGTCACGCAGGATGTTGAAGGTGTACGGGTCCTCGAACACCTCTTCGTCGAAGTTGGCCGAGCGGTAGGACAGGATGACCCGCTGACCCTTCTTGATCTCCACACCGCCCACCTCGACGTCCTCGAGCGCGGTGCGCTGGAAGGAGCTGACCGGGGTGGCCCAGCGGATGATCTCATCGGCGGCGGTCTTGGGCCGCTCCTTCTTGAAGAGTTCCCACTGGTCGGGGTTCTCCATGAAGGCGATCATGCCGTGCGTGGTGGCGTTGCGGGTGGTCTCGTTGCCCGCGACGGCCAGCATCATGACGAAGAAGCCGAATTCCTCGGGCAGCAGCGCCTCGCCGTCCATGTCGGCGTTGATCAGCTGGGTGACGATGTCGTCGGCCGGGCAGGCGCGACGGGCCTCCGCCATCTGGTACGAGTAGCCCAGGATCTCGGTCGACGCGACCACCGGGTCGGCGTCGGAGTCCGGATCGTCGTAGCTGGTCATGTCATTGGACCACTGGAAGAGCTTCATGCGGTCTTCCTGCGGCACGCCGATCAGCTCGGCGATGGCCTGCAGCGGCAGTTCGGCCGCCACCTGCTCGACGAAGTCACCGGTGCCGCCCTCGGCCGCGGCCTTGACGATGGCCTCGGCGCGCGCGGTCAGCTCGGCGCGCAGGCCGTTGATGACGCGGGGTGTGAAGCCCTTGGAGATGATCTTGCGAAGCTTGGTGTGCTCCGGGGCGTCCTTGTTCAGCAGGACGAAACGCTGCAGATCGATCTGCTCGCGCGTGATGTCGTCCTGGAACCGCGGGATGGCCGTGTTCTCGTAGGTGGAGAACACGTCGTCGCGACGCGACACCGTCTTCACATCGGCATGCTTGCTCAGCACCCAGAAGCCGTCGTCAGTGAACCCACCGACCTCCGGCGACTGGGGGTTCCACCAGATAGGCGCGGTTTTGCGCAGTTCGGCGAGCTCCTCGGCCGGCACTCGCTTCGCCCAAATTTCGGGGTCGGTGACGTCGAATCCATCCGGCACTCCGGGCCGGGCTGCAGTGTCAACCACCAGCAGTCTCCTTTGACCAACTGAAACACGTTCTACCGCTATTGAAGCACAGGGGGTAGAACAAGAGAAGGGACTAGGTAATAGTCCGGAACAGGCTTACGTTACTGGTCGTGAACTCGTTGCAGTTCCAATCCGGAAGGAAAGACACATGGGTACTCCCGTCATCGTCGAGGCCGCGCGCACTCCCATCGGGAAGCGCAACGGCTGGCTCGCCGGCCTGCACGCCGCCGAGCTGCTCGGGGCCGCCCAGAAGGGCGTGCTCGAGCGCGCGGAGCTGAACCCGGCTCTGGTCGAGCAGGTGATCGGCGGCTGCGTCATGCAGGTGGGCGAGCAGGGCAACAATGTCACCCGCACCGCGTGGCTGCACGCCGGACTGCCGTGGCAGACCGGCGCGGTCACCGTCGACAACCAGTGCGGTTCGGCCCAGCAGGCCGCGGGCCTGGTGGCCGGTCTCATCTCCGCGGGCGCCATCGAGGCCGGCATGGCCTGCGGCATCGAGTCCATGAGCCATGTTCCGTTGGGCGCCAACGTCGGAACGCACGCCGGGCCGCGCCGCCCCGCGTCGTGGGACATCGATATGCCCAACCAGTTCGAGGCCGCCGAGCGAATCGCCAAGCGGCGCGGCATCACTCGTGACGACGTCGAGGAGCTCGGCGTGCGCTCGCAGCGGCTGGCCGCGCAGGCGTGGGCCGAGGGCCGCTTCGACCGCGAGGTGCTGACCATCAAGAACGCCCCGCAGGTCGACAAGGAGGGCAACCTCACCGGCGAGTTCGCCGACATCAGCAAGGACCAGGGCCTGCGCGCCACCGACCGCGAGGGCCTGGCGAAGCTGAAGCCGGTGCTGGAGGGCGGAATTCACACCGCCGGTACGTCCTCGCAGATCTCCGACGGCGCCGCCGCGGTATTGCTGATGGACGAAAAGGCCGCGCAGCGTGAGGGTTTGCGTCCGCGCGCCCGGATCGTGTCGCAGTGCCTGGTCGGTGGCGAGCCGGAATTCCACCTGGACGGCCCGGTGCAGGCGTGCGAGCGACTGCTGGAGCGTTCCGGCATGAGCATCTCCGATATCGACTTGTTCGAGATCAATGAGGCTTTCGCGTCCGTGGTGCTGTCGTGGGCCTCGGTGCACAAGCCCGATTTCGATCGCGTGAATGTCAATGGCGGTGCGATCGCGTTGGGCCACCCGGTGGGCAGCACCGGATCCCGCTTGATCACAACGGCTTTGCACGAGCTGGAGCGCACCGACAAGAGCACCGCCATGATCCTGATGTGCTGCGGCGGCGCCCTCGCGACGGGCACGATCATCGAACGGATCTAGTCCCTCAATGATTTTCGGCCAGGTTGAACGTTCATCCGTACCAACCTGGGACGTGGCGTACGCCACACAAAATCCGGTACAGACAAGAAGATGATCTGTCAGCTATCTTATAGCTACCCTGAGCCCGTCCGGGAAGACCCTCGCGACGGGCCAGAACCGGGCCTCTTAAGCCCTTGGCAAGAGCCGTGGGGTTAACCCGCAAACGCCCAAGCCACAGCGGGTGAACCGGACCACCGCCTAGAAGCTTCAAGGAAATCGCGAATCAGGCGTAGGTTTTCAGTTACTGAGCCGCTAATATCAATGATACGTATCCGAGATAACGACTGTTAGTACAGCGAAGGGAATTGGGCGGCTCACAATGGCTGATTTCGCGGCGCGGCTGAACAAGCTGTTCGAAACCGTGCATCCCCCGGGGCGTAAGCCGCACACGAACGCAGAGGTGGCGGCCGCCTTGACGGCATCCGGCCATCCGATCTCGAAACCGTATCTGTCGCAGTTGCGGTCGGGACAGCGCACGAACCCGTCGGATGAGACGGTGGCTGCTCTGGCAAAGTTCTTCAAGGTCAAACCGGACTACTTCTTCAACGACATCTACGCGGCGAAGATCGATCACGATCTCGAGCTGCTGTCCCAGCTGCAGGGCTATGGACTCCGTCGTCTGTCGAGCAGGGCGTTCGACCTGTCCGAAGAATCTCAGAATCTCCTCACGTCTATGGCGGAGAAGTTGCGGGCAAGCGAAGGCTTGCCCGAAATTCCTCCGGATGGCACGGAATAAGCACTGCCACAGAGCAACACAGTGCGGCTAGCTCGGAGGCCGCACTGTGTTGGTTTGTTACAGGGCTTGCTCCAGACCGGACATAAGGCGGTCGCCGGTGCTGCTTGCAGGGCAGTACCGGCGCCCCCGCCGGACCATGCGGTCCGCGTGCAGGATGTTGCACCGGTCTCAGCGCGCTGAGGCCATGTGGCGCAGACCCCTGCGCTGGTGCAGTATGCACAAAACTGGCATAACGCCGTCCAGGTGCACCGGGATGGCCGAATCAGTTGTTTTGTGCACTATGTCGTTTTGTGCACTGTGAGTGTTTCGCCCCTTTGCACCAACCGCGACAAGCAAGAGTGACAACTTCAGGTGACAAGCAAAGTCCCGTACCTCGCACGGCGGGTTCGGTGAGACGAAACCTCGGATACGAAGTCTCATCGAGAAGACCCGCCGGAATGCCGCGCCCATGGCAATCACGCGAGGTACGGGACTTGCGCATTTGCGACAAGATCACAAAACGGTCGGTGATCTTCGCGTGATCAACTTCGAGGCCCTTCCGGACGGTAATGCCCGGCTGCCTCGAAAGGTAATGGAAGAGTAAATGTCTACCGTTTGGCCGATCCCGGAACCGCGGCCCGCGCCGGCGCCGCGTCGTACGCGCGGGCGATGGCCTGCACCCAGCCGCGCGGGCTGACACCCGCGGGCGGCGAGATCCAGCGGCCGTCGATCACCACCTCGCCGAACGGATTCCGCGCCCACTCGGCCACCCGCCGCGCGCGCTCGGACACCGAGACCGGCGGCTGACCCGCCGCGGTCAGTTCCACACCGCCACCGGACTGCAGGTAGAGCGCATCCATGATCTGCGCGACCTGGTCCGACGCTTTGAGCTGGGTGCCCGAGCCGGTCTGCTCGTGCGCCACCACCTCCGGGAACCGCGCGATCAGCACCCGGTGCAGGGTGCGAATCTGCTTGAGCAGCACCCGGGCCCGCCACCACAGCTCGATCACGATCCACACCGCGCCGATGGCGATGAGCAGCGCCGCGATCTGCCACATCGGCCAGAACCAGCCCCCGTCACCCGGTTTCGGCATCGGCTCGTCGCGGACCGCCCGGCGAATCGACATCGCCGCCAGCAGCCCGACCACCGCGGTGCCGGTCGTGTACAGCGCGATGCCGCGACCCAGGGTGGTCCAATCCAGGTTGCGCACACCGGTGATCACGATGAAGACGCACTCCACCAGCACGATCGCCCAGCCGAAGGTGATCGACCAGAGCAGGGTCAGCAGCATGGCGAGCGCGCCGCCGCCGTAGATCATCATGGCGATCTGGCGCAGGTTGCGCCGCGATACCACCGGCCAGGCGGCCGACGCCACCACCGAGGTGGCGGTGGCGAACATGATCCACGCGGCCGTCACCACCCGGTCGCCCAGCCACATACCGTGCACACCGTTCGGTATCAGATGGTCAACGGCCAGACCGATTTCCGGCACCCCGACCGTCGCCGCCAGCGCCACCGCGGCCACCGCGATCACGATCGCGACCCGAGCGGTCGTCGCCGGTTTCACCAGCACGCGCCCAACACGTGCACCCGAGGCCATCCACACCAGCATGGCCACCAACCAGAAGGTCATGCCGCATCCTCCTCCGAACGCCCCATGGGCCCTTTGTGGTTACGCAAGCAAGCGCGGGGAGGGGGAGCGGCTCCTCCGGGCCTTGACTCGGTCATCCGAGCGCCTCATCGAATCGAAGGACCGAGACGCCCGCGCCCCGGCTGTTGAACACGCGTAAGCGGGTCATGAGCATGCTCGCGAACGTCTCCGCCTCCCACTCGCACTGCTCGTCGTCGCCCAGATCGATGGACTTCTGGTGCGCGCGCTGGCTGAGCATGTAGGCGATCAGGTCGTCGCTGGCCTCCAGCACCACCTCGGTCGCCGCCTCGCCCGGATGGTCGAAGACGATGTGGCCGAGCTCGTGCGCGAGGGTGTGCTCGCGGCTGGGCAGCGCCTGCGCCAGCACGATCACGTCCCGGTCCGGGTAGCTGCGGCGCTGGCCGCACACGCCCGGACCCAGTGTGGCGCTGGCGATCTCGATCGGCCGCCGCCGCTCGGCGGAGATGGCGAGCACCACCTCGTCCAGGTCGGTGGCGTCGAAATCGGCCGCCACCGCGCACACCGCGTCCACCGCGGCGGCCACCCGGCGGTAGGACCCGATGCTATGAGCCTTGCTCTCGGTCATCGCGGTCCCCTCATGCCCTCGGTCCGAAGAATGCCGCGCGTCACGGTCCGGCATCCCTTCGGGCGCGCCCCTCCGATAGACCGGCCGCGCGGGTGCGTTCCCGCCGGCCGCCACCACCAATTCGTCC
>NZ_JBSGCY010000050.1:0-41859 GCF_053602115.1 Nocardia sp. NPDC004582
CTGTGAGCGGATCCGCTCACAGCAGCGGGACGCGACTTCCAGGGGCCGGCTGCGGCACCGTGAAGGCATGGCAGACAACAAGACTCCGATGTTCAACTGGAGCACCAGGGAACAGCTCTTCGCCCGGCGGGTCCTGGTGCTGGACGGCGGGCTCGACGACGACAACGGCACCTTGCTGATGACCCAGCTGCTGACGCTCGCGGCCGAGGACCCGGAGGCGGGGATCTCGCTGTGGATCCACTCGCCCGGCGGATCGGTGCCCGCCATGCTCGCCATCCGCGACGTGATGCGGCTGGTGCCCTGCCCGGTCTCCACCCTCGCGCTCGGATTGTCCTGCAGCGCCGGGCAATTCCTGCTCTCCGCCGGGACCCCCGGCCACCGCTACGCCCTGCCGCACGCCCGCATCCTCATGCACCAGGGCTCGGCGGGCATCGGCGGCAGCGCCGTCGAGGTGGAGGTCCAGGCCGACGACCTGCGCTACACGGTGCAGACCGTGCTGGGCCTGATCGCCGAGGACACCGGCCAGCCCTACGACCAGATCTTCGAGGACTCCCTCCACGACCGCTGGTTCACCGCGGAACAAGCCCGCGAGTACGGCTTCATCGACCACATCGTGGACTCCTTCCACCAGGTGGTCCCCGCACGGCAGAAACTGGGGATCTCGGCATGAGCACCTACACGATTCCGAACGTGATCACCCGCGACCCGCGCGGCGAACGGATCATGGACGTCTACTCGCACCTGCTCAGCGAGCGCATCGTCTACCTCGGCACCCCCATCGACTCCGGCGTCGCCAACGCCCTCATCGCCCAGCTCTTGCACCTGGACGCGGAAAGCCCCGGCCAGGACATCAACCTCTACATCAATTGCGAGGGCGGCGAACTGCCCGCCATGCTCGCCATCTACGACACCATGCAGCACATCTCGTCCCCCGTCGTCACCACCTGCGTCGGCCAGGCCATCGCCGTCGGCGCGGTCCTGCTCGCCGGTGGCGCGAAGGGCCGCCGCAACGTCCTGCCCCACTCCCGAATCGTCCTGCACCAGCCCGCGATCCGAGGCCAGGGCACCATCCCCGACCTCATCCTGCAAGCCGACGAGATCGTCCGCATGCGCGCCCAGATCGAGGCCATCCTCACCACCCACACCGGCCAACCCGCCGAAACCCTGCGCCGCGACACCGACCGCGACCGGGTCTTCACCGCCGAGACCGCCATCGCCTACGGCCTGGCGGACCAATTGCTCGGTCCCCGTTGAATTCCGGAACGCCCGCGCCGACGATGTCGATGCGGGCCCGGTGCGCGAGGCGTGCCGGCGCGCGGGTCAGGCGGCCAGCGACAGCATGACCTGACCGGCGTAGCGGTGCGGCACCGCGGGCGGTGCGGCGGGGGTCAGGCGGGTGCGCAGCAGCTCCTCGGCGACCTGGCGGGTGAGGCCGCCCACGCTGATGCCGAGGGCTCCCGCCAGCGCGGCGATCATCTCGCTCGAGGGTTCCTTGCGGCCGCGCTCCACCTCGGACAGGTACTGCGGCGAGATGCCCGCGCGGCCGGCGGTTTCGGAGAGCTTCTCGCCCAGGTCCAGCCGCATCGAGCGCAATCGCTGGCCGAGCGCCTCACGCCACAGCGGTTCCCGGTCCCCGCGTTCGTGGGCGGGCGCCGGCGAGGTCGTGGGACGTACCGACCGGCCCGCTCGATCCAGACCACCGGGAAGCGCCTGCAGGCGCGGATGCTCGGACATACACCGAGCGTAAAGTGCCCCGACCGGCCGTCGCGTCTCGATCTGCTGAGAGCGAACTCCCCCGGCACACGGCCGCGGGCCCGGCGAACACGAAAGGACGCCCGGGGCTCGAGCCCCGGGCGTCCTTCGTCGGATCGGAAACCGGCTAGACGCGGCCGATGGCGGCGGCCATCACGCGCACCGCGGAGACCAGGCCGTCGATCAGCTCGCCCTGACGGAAGGAGCTGGTGGCGGCGGTCGCGCCGAGCTGGCAGACACGGTCGTTGGCGCGCTCGGCGATCTCGTGGCCGGAGCGGACCTCGACGGACTTGGTGTTCGGGTCCACCGCGATCAGGACCGAACGGGCGGCCTCCGGGGTGGCCGGGAACAGCGCGTCCACGCCGGCGGCGGAGTCGGCGCCCAAGTCGCCGATGAAGACGTTGAAGCGCACCTTGGTGGCGCGGGTGGCGTCGGTGAGGGCGTTGTCCATGAGCAGCCGCTCACGGTCGCTGAACGGCGCTTCCTTGAAGACGTCGCCGGCCTCGTGCACGCCGGAGACGCGTCCGCTGGAGGTGAGGGCCCAGCCGTGGGGTAGGTCGGCCTCGTTCACCGCGGGCCACTTAGAACTTGCCACTTGCCCGGCCTCCGATCAGCTCCGCGTGGGCGGACTCGATAGCCGCATGGGAACCATGCGAATCAGCAGTGTCGTGGTGGCCGGACCCGGTCACCTCGTCGGTCGCGCTCCACAGCACCGGAGGCTGGGTCCACTTCGCACCGAGTTCGTAGTGTTCCGGCTTCTCGCCGGGCAGCGGCTTGCCGAGGAACGACAATCCGGCGATCGCCAGATAGATCGCGACCGGGATGCCGACGTAGATCAGCACTGTCTGGAGAATGCTCACGGCCCAACGGTAGTCGATCGCCCCGTGACTACTACGACCGGTAAGGGTTAGTGCGGCCGTGTCGTGACATTCACCTTTCGGACGGACAGGACCGCGCCGATCAGACCAACCAGGCCGTCGAGTTCGCCGGAAGCCGGCGACCGGCCAGCGGGGCGCTGGCCAGCAGCACCTCCCCCGCGGGCAGCAGAATCGGCGCGTCGGTGGCATTGAGCACGCACAGCAGCCCACCCTCGCGGCGGAACGCCAGGCACCCCGGCGGACTCCCGTACCACTCGACCCCGGGTCCCGCGAATTCCGGCCGGACCGCCCGCAAGTCGATCGCCATCCGGTACAGCGACAGCATGGAATCCAGCCGTTCCAGCTGCCGCTCCACGCTCACGCCCGCCCACTCCGGCGGCATCGGCAACCACGGCTCGCCCGTCGTGAACCCGAACGGCGGCCGCGTGCCCTCCCAGGGCAACGGCACCCGGCAGCCGTCGCGGCCGCGCACGGTGTGACCGGAGCGCTCCCAGGTGGGGTCGCGCAGCGCCGACTCCGGCAGATCGTCCACATTGGCCAGTCCCAGTTCGGCTCCGTTGTAGACGAATACCGCGCCCGGCAGCGCCAGCTCCAGCAGGATCATGGCCCGCGCCCGGGCCTGCCCGAGGGGGCCGTCACCGTAGCGGGTGACCTCGCGTTCGATGTCGTGGTTGGACAGCGTCCAGGTGGGCGTCGCGCCCACGCCCACCACCGCGTGCAGCGAATTGTCCACGGCCGCACGGATGCGATCCGGGTCGAAGGGCGTCTGGGCGAGGCGGAAGTTGAAGGCCAGATGCAGTTCGTCGGCGCGCACGTATTCGCCGAAGCGGGCGTTGTCGTTGACCCACACCTCGCCGATGGCGACCGCGTGCGGATACTCGTCCATCACCTTGCGCACGCGCCGGTGGATCTCGTGCACCCCCGCGTTGTTGAACCGCGGATCGTCGTCCTCGAGGTGCAGCATGCGGGTGTCGATGCGCTCCATGTCCGGCAGGCCCGGGGGTTTGGCCATGCCGTGCGCCACATCGAGGCGGAAGCCGTCGACGCCGCGATCCAGCCAAAACCGCAAGGTCTGTTCGAAATCGGTTGCGACCTCCGGGTTTTCCCAGTTCAGGTCCGGCTGCTCGGGCGCGAAGATGTGCAGATACCACTGCCCGGGTCTGCCGTCGGGTTCACGCACCCGGGTCCAGGCCGGGCCGCCGAAGATGCTCGGCCAATTGTTCGGCGGCAGTGCGCCATCCGGGCCGCGGCCGTCCCGGAACCAGTAGCGCGCCCGCTCCGGACTGCCCGGTCCGGCCGCCAGCGCCTGCTGGAACCACCGGTGCCGATCGCTGGTGTGATTGGGGACCAGGTCCATGGTCACCCGCATGCGCCGATCGTGCGCCTCGGCGATGACCGCGTCCAGGGCGGCCTGGCCGCCGAACAGCGGGTCGATATCGCGCGGGTCGGACACGTCGTAGCCGCCGTCGGCCATGGGTGAGCACATCACCGGGCAGATCCACAGGGCGTCCACGCCGAGCAGCTCCAAATAGCCCAGCTTGTCCCGCAATCCGCCTAAATCGCCCACTCCGTCGCCATCGGAGTCCGCGAAGGAACGGGGATACACCTGGTAGAACACGGCCGACCGCCACCAGGGCATGTCGGCGAGTTTGTCGGTCACAGCGGTAATGGTGCCAAAGCACAGCGGCTTTCGCGGGCGCGTCGGAAGGACTTGTCCAGTTTCAGCAAATGATCAGCGGACAGTCACAACCGGCCGGAATCCCGGTGGGACGCTGCGATTTCAGTGACACGAACTCAGAAAGGCGAGTTCATGAGCGAATTGGCGGCCATCTCGAAGTAGTCGAGCAACTGCTTGCGATGCGCGTCGTCGAGCACCTCCGGCTCGATCTCCGCCACCGCGATGCGCATCGCCCGCAGCCACGCGTCCCGCTCGATCGGGCCGACCTTGAACGGGTGATGCCGCATCCGCAGGCGCGGGTGGCCACGCTCGTCGGAGTAGGTCCGCGGGCCACCCCAGTACTGCTCCAGGAACATCCGCAGCCGGCGCTCGGCGGGACCCAGATCCTCTTCCGGGTACAGCGGCCGCAGCACCTCGTCCGCGGCCACTTCGCGGTAGAAGGCCGCGACGATCCGATGGAACGTCGCCTGCCCGCCCACGGCCTCGAAGAAGGAGATCTGAGTCTGCTCGCCGGAAGTCACGCCTCGAGTCTAATTAGCCCCCGCACCCGCCCGAAGTTCGCGGCCCGTCTCGATTCTGGACTGACGGAGCGGGGGAGCGAAGCGGAGGAGCGGAGGAGGGAAGAATCGAGACTTCGGGGGCCGCGAACCCGCCCCGGAGCGCAGCGGAGGGGCAGATAAAACACCGTCACGCGGTGTTCATCCGAATGTGTCTGACAATGTGTCGAAAGAGATGGCATTGTGCGCCGTTCCATGGTCAACTGGGTGGCAGTCTGCCGAGATACCACACAATCGGACTTATACGAAACCGGGGTATGGCCCATGAAGCAGCGGCACGGCGCCCGAGAGGCGCGGACGCATCGACAACTCCAGCCCGCCGATGTCCACAATCGTGGGTCGGGGGCTACTCCGCTGCACTTACTGTCCGAACATTCTCATGCCGAGCATCATCCGGGCGCTCATCCCGAGCCCGCCCATCCGGGCGACCACCGCGAACACTCGCATCACCCACCCACCGCAGCACCCGTCCCCGCCTGGGCCAAACGCCGCGTGCTGCTGCTCAACGCCACGTACGAGCCACTCACCGCCCTGTCCGCGCGCCGCGCCATCGTGCTGCTGATCTGCGACAAGGCCGATACCGTGCACGACAATCCGGAGGGTCCGGTCGTGCATTCCGCCGGGACCTCGGTGTCGCTCCCCTCGGTCATCCGACTACGCAACTACGTGCGTGTTCCCTACCGGGCACGGGTACCCATGACCCGCGCCGCCCTCATGCATCGCGACCGCTACCGCTGCGCCTACTGCGGCGGCAAGGCCGAGACCATCGATCACGTCATTCCGCGCAGCCGCGGCGGCGCCCACTCGTGGGAGAACTGTGTGGCGTCCTGCGCGCCGTGCAATCACCGCAAGGCGGACAAGTTGCTGAGTGAACTGGGCTGGGCCCTGCACCATCCGATGGTCGCGCCCAAGGGCCCGCACTGGCGGCTGCTGTCGGCCAGCTCCGAGCTGGACCCGACGTGGTTGCAGTACCTGGGCGAGGGCGCGGCCTAGCCGTCACTCGCCGGTAGGCAAACCGGCTTCGGCGGCCGGCACGCCGAGCGCATGCCGTGAGGCCGTGCGCTCGGTGGCCCGTAATGCGCTCGGTGGCCCGTAATCCGGGGCCGATGGCCGCCACCCGCGTCGGGCCGGCGGCGGTGCGTCTGCTGTCCGCCTGGCGGCCGGCGATGCGGTGAGATCCCCGCGGCGGCAGGGACATTCGAGGGTCAGCTGTATTCGCTGACGAGCAGCGCCCAGGTGCCCGGTTCGAGGGCCTCGAAGACGTGCGGGATATCGCCGGGGTAGCAGATGTAGTCGCCGGGTCCGAGTTCGAACGGATCCTCGGCGGGGCCGACCTTGGCGCGACCGGCACACAGCACGATGTGCTCGACGACGCCGCGCGAATGCGGGACCGAGTCACGAGGGTGGCCAGGCTCCGCGGTGACGCGATATACGTCACGGCGGGCGGCGGGCGGGGAGGCCGCGAGCAGCGTGGTCCGGTACTCCGATTGGGCTGAGGCGAGCACCGGGCCCTCCCCCGCGCGAATGACCTGCACCTGAGGTGTGGGCGGATCCAGCAGCCGGGAGAACTGGATGTCGAGCGCGAGGCAGAGCGCCCACAGCGTTTCGATGCTGGGATTCCCGGAACCCGATTCCAGCTGGGACAGCGTGGATTTCGCGATACCGGCCCGCTTGGCGACCTCGGTCAGCGAGAGCCCGGAGCGGGCGCGCTCCCGGCGCAGGGCCGCGGCGATCGCCTCCTGCGGGGACGAGGGGATCGCGTCCTGCGGGGATGCCGGCGCCCCGGGGGGAGACGCCTGCGTGGAGCGGTCGGGCTGCTGGGTCATGGTGGCGTTCACAGTACCGGCCTCCCTGTCCGCGATCGTTCCTCCGGCACGCCCCTTTGACGAACCCGACCCGGTGTGTTCATTATAGAAAACATGCGTTCGGCATGGCGAACACTCGATCGGGGTGTGCTCACAGGAATCGCGGCGATCTGCCTGGCAGTCGCGGTGATCGGGGTGTCCTACGGCGCGACCGCGGTGACCGCGGGGCTGCCCGGCTGGCTGCCGGTCCTGCTGAGCATCGCGGTCGTGGCCGGGGGCTCGGAGTTCGTCTTCATCGGCATCCTCACCGCCGGCGGCGGCCTGGTCGCCGCCGTCCTGGCCGGACTCCTGGTCAACGCCCGGCACGTACCCTACGGCCTGTCCGTCCCCGACGTGGTCGGCACCGGCTGGCGGCGACTGCTCGGCACCCACGTCATGAACGACGAATCCGTCGCCATGGCCCTCGCCCAGCCCGACCGTGACCGGCGTCGCGCCGCCTACTGGATCTGCGGCCTCTCCGTCGTCGCGGCCTGGCCCCTCGGCGCGGCGATCGGCGCGGTCCTCGGTGCGGTCGTACCCGACCCGAACATGTTCGGCCTGGACGCCGTCTTCCCCGCCGTCCTCTTCGCCCTCGTCCTGCCCGCCCTGCGCGACTCCCTCACCCGCACCGCCGCATTGGCCGGTGCGGCCCTCGCCGCGGCGACCACACCGTTCCTCGGCGCGGGCCTGCCGGTCCTGCTCGCGTTGGCGGCCGTATTGCTGGTCGCGCACCGCGCGGGCGCGGCCGAGCCCGACGGCACCGCCGATGAGACCGTGAGCATCGCGAGCCGGAGCACGGGCACCGCTGTCGACACCCCCGGCACGAACCGGAATTCCACCGTCACAACCGGGTACACCGCCGTCACGACCGGGACCGGGAGCACCCGATGAGGGCCGACTGTGGCGCGCTGAGCTCCGGAAGCGGTGCGCGATGACCAAGACCCTGTTGCTGGCCACGATGGCGCTGGCCTTGGGCACCTTCGCGTTTCGGTTCGCCGGGCCGCTGTTGCGGAGCCGGATCCGGATCTCGCCACGCACCATCCGGCTGCTGGAGATCGCCTCGGTCGTATTGCTCACCGCGCTGGCCGTCACCACGCTGATGCCCTCGGGCGGTGGTCGATTCGGGTGGGCGCTGCCCGCGGGCGTCCTGGTCGCGGCCGTCCTGGCCTGGCGGCGGGCGCCGCTGATCGTGGTGATCCTGTCGGCCGCGGTCGTCACCGCCGGGCTCCGGATGCTCGGCGTGCACTGACATCGGTCGGCGTGCACTGACATCGGTCCGGCGCGCGCTGAAATCTGCTCGGCGCGCACCGGCCTCGGGAACGTCAGCGACCGAGCAGGTCCGCGATCCGGGTCCAGGAATCCTCGGCGAGCTCGGCGCGGTACCAGTCGCGGCCCGGGTAGACGTAGCCGTGCGGGGCATCCTCGTAGACCACGATCTCGTGCGGAATGTCATTGGCCGTCAACGCTGCTTCGAGCTCGTCCCGAGCCTCGGCGTCGATCAGCGGATCCAGGCCGCCGAAGAACAGCAGAACGCGGCCGGTGATGCCGGAGGTCGCCTCGATGGTCGGCTCCGGGGTGGACAGCGGGATATCGGTGTTGGTGAGCCAGCCCGGATAGAAGGCGGCGGTGGCGGCCAGCGGGAGTTGCGTCGCGGCGTAGTAGGCGACGTGGCCGCCCGCGCTGAAGCCGACCATGTTCAGGGAGGTGGCCTCCCGGCCGCGCAATTCGTCGAGGCACGCGGAGATATCCGCGAGCACGGCGGGACGGCTCAACGTGCGCAGCAGTTCCAAGCCGCGCTCGCGGCCCTCTCCCCCGAACTCCAGGTCGGCGCGCGGCGCCGCCCGGTGGAACAGGTCGGGCAGAATGGCGATCGCGCCCAGCGCCGCGATCCGCTCGGTGGCCTGCTTGGCGGTGGCGTGCAGGCCGTAGATCTCGTGTCCGACAACGACTCCCGGATAGGAGCCGGGCTCGGCGGGGTGGGCCACATAGGCGCTCATCACGGAGTCGCCGACCTTCAGGTCGACCCACCCGGTCTCGATCGCGACAGCTGTCATACCGCCAAACGTAGTGCGGCGAGCGCGGATGCGGCCACTCGATCCGGCGATGTATTCCATCGAACAGCCGATGGGACACATCATCTTTCGCGACGGGCCGTGGGCTCAGTGCGTCAGCAGCGGCAGCGACGGTCCACGGCGGCGGGCCACCGATCCGTAGCGAGCGTCCAGGCGCAGCCAGGTCCGCGCCGCGCGCACCCGCACGATCTCGTCGACCGCGATGCGCCGGGAGTCGGTCTTCTCGCCGCCGTGCGGAATGAAATCCATGGCGGCCAGCGCGAAGACCACCCGCATCGGCACCTCGACCCGCTCACCCGCGCTGGAGACGGTGAGCACGGTCTGATCCAGCAGCGCCGCGGGCGGGCCGTGCTTGCCGCCGTGCTCCTGCGCGATCTCCGCGCCCCGCTCGGCCAATTCGACGAGCATGCGCGCGGGCACATCCTCCACGTGGACGAACCCGGTCTCCGGCGGCAAAGCCCCGTGCCAGGCGGAATCCATGGCGAAGCCCAGCCCGAACCCGGTGCTCGCGCCGGGCCCGTGCAGCCCGGACAGGACGGCGTCCGCGCCGACGGTCACATCGTCCATCCCGAGTTCGGCGACCACGGTCCGTACCGCCAGCGCCTCGAATCCGGTAGCGGCCCACGCGGAGACGAAGCGGTCCCCGCGCCGGCGCAGGCGGATGACCGCGGCCGGATCGAGCCGGACGGCATGGGTGAGGAAGGTCGCCAGGTTCTCGCGTTCCGCGGGATCCGGAACGTGCAGGGTCAGTTGTCCCGACAAGACGGTTCTCGGGTCAGTCGGCCAGCCACAGCGACAGGTAGTCGCGTTCCTCGGTGGTGAGGCGGCGTAGTCGCTGGGTGTCGATGTCGAAGGCGGCCAACTGGGTGGAGGCGATCACCGCCGCCGGGGAGTCCGGGGCCGCGCCCGCGGCGCGCACCTCGTACCCGACGGTGAAGTCCACGGCGCGTAGCCGCTCGATCCACATCGAGACGTCCAGCGGCGAATCCTCGTGGCGCAGCTGGCCCTTGTACTGCACCCGCAGGTCGGCCAGCACGCACCCGGCCCGCAGTTTGACGGTCGGTCGCTCGTCCAGGAACAGCCACGGGATCCGGGCTTCCTCCAGCAGGGTCACCATGCGGGCATGGTTGATGTGCTGGAAGGCGTCCATATCCGACCAGCGCACCTCCACGGTGGTGTGGAAACGGCCGGGTGTGGCCGTGTCCGTCACACCCGGGCCTGCTGCAAGGCCGTTCAGCGAACCGATCGTCAACGCGGTACCTCCGATTGCGCACCCACCCCACTCACCATGCTGCGCACCTGCCGCGCCGCAACCGACAGCGTGGCCAGGTCGTGGGTTCCGGACTCGAAAAGTTCCGACAGGGCCGAGCGTGCACGGCCCAATCGGGACTGATTCTTCGACTCCCAGTATGCAATCTTCTCCTCGGCGGTCTCTTCCGGGTCGCCGGCGGAGAGCACGTCGAGGGTGAGCGAGCGCAGCGACCCGTACATGTCGTCGCGCAGCGCGAGCCGGGCCAGCGCGTGCCAGCGGTCGCCGCGTTCCAGGTGGCTGACCGCCTGCAACAGCCAATCGATCTTCAGGTGATCGTTGAGCGCGTAGTACAGCGCGCCCACCTCCTCACCGCTGCGATCGGTGATGTCGGCGATATCGAGCACGTCCAGCAGCGGGAACTGGTTCAGCAGGCCGAACACCGTGGTGGCCAGCTCGGCGGGCACGCCCTGCTCGGCGATGGCCCGCGACTGCTCGTTGAGCGTGTCGATGTGGTGACCGCGCAGCCAGCCCGGCACCTTCGGCGCGAGCGTGCGCACGCCTTGGGAGTAGCGGTGGATCTCCGCCCCCACCGCGACCGGCTGCGGGCGATTGTTGAGCAGCCAGCGCGAGGCGCGGTCCAGCGTGCGCTTGGTCTCCAGCTCCAGTGCGTCCTTCATGCCGGTGGAGACCTGCGCGTCACGGATGGTCTTCCACACCGTGTGCAGATCGAAGATCCGGGTGGCGGCGGTGAAGGCGCGCACCGCGTCGGAGGCCGACGCCCCGATCTCCTCGCCCAGCCGGAAGGCGTAGGTGATGCCGCCCAGATCCACCACCTCGTTCACCAGCATGGTGCTGGTGATCTCGCGGCGCAGGCGGTGCCGCTTGATGGCGGTGCCGAACCGGGTGCGCAACGGGGTGGGGAAATACTGCGACACCCGCGCCGCGAAGTACGCGGTATCGGGCAGATCGCTGGCCAGCAGATCGGCCTTGAGCGAAAGCTTCACGTGCGCCATCAGATTCGACAACTCGGGCGAGGTGAGGCCCGCACCGTCCTCGATGCGCTGTTTGAGCTCCGTGTCCGAGGGCAGCGCCTCGAGCTCGCGGTCCAGGCCGCGGCGGTCCTCGAGATCCTCGATGAGGCGCTGGTGCACGTTCAGCATGCGCGGCGCCTCGGCACGGGACATGCCCATCAGATAGTTCTGGGACACGTTGTCCTGCAGCACGAGCGCCGACACCTCGTCGGTCATCGAGGCCAGCAGCGGATTGCGCTCGGCCTCGGACAGCTCGCCCGCCGAGACCACGCCGTCGAGCAGCACCTTGATATTGACCTCGTGGTCGGAGCAGTCCACGCCGGCGGAGTTGTCGAGCGCGTCGGTGTTCATCTTGCCGCCGTGCTTGCAGAACTCGATGCGGCCGTGCGCGGTGACGCCCAGGTTGCCGCCCTCGCCGATCACATTGACGCGCAGGGCGTTCGCGTTCACCCGGACCGCGTCATTGGACTTGTCGCCCACCTCGGCATTGGTCTCCGCGGCGGCCTTGATGTAGGTGCCGATGCCGCCGTTCCACAGCAGCTGTGCCGGGGACAGCAGGATGGCGCGGATCATCTCCGGCGGCGACAGCGAGGTGACGTCGGCGGCCAGGCCCAGCGCCTCGCGCACCTGCTCGCTGACCGGAATCGATTTGACCGTGCGGTCGTAGACGCCGCCGCCGGCGCTGATCAGCAACTTGTTGTAGTCCGCCCACGACGAGCGGGGCAGGGCGAACATGCGCTCACGCTCGGCGTACGAGGTGGCCGCATCAGGATTCGGGTCCAGGAAGATGTGCCGGTGGTCGAAGGCCGCCAGCAGGCGGATGTGGCGGGAGAGCAGCATGCCGTTGCCGAACACGTCACCGGACATATCGCCGACGCCGACCACCGTGAAGTCCTGCGACTGGGTGTCGATGTCCATCTCGGCGAAGTGCCGTTTCACGCTCTCCCACGCGCCCTTGGCGGTGATGCCCATGGCCTTGTGGTCGTAGCCCACCGAACCGCCCGAGGCGAAGGCGTCACCGAGCCAGAAACCGTACTGCTGGGCAACGTCATTGGCGATATCGGAGAAGGTGGCCGTGCCCTTGTCGGCGGCGACCACCAGGTAGGTGTCGTCGGCGTCGCGGCGCAGCACCCGGGCCGGGGGCAGCACCGCGCCGGTGGCGCGATCCACATTGTCGGTGACGTCGAGCAGGCCGGAGATGAAGGTGCGATAGCAGGCGATGCCCTCGCCCTGCAGCGCCTGACGGTCCGCGACCGGATCGGCGGTGGCGGCCGGGGGCTGCTTCACCACGAATCCACCCTTCGCGCCGACCGGCACGATCACGGCGTTCTTCACCGCCTGCGCCTTGACCAGGCCCAGGATCTCGGTGCGGAAGTCCTCCAGCCGGTCCGACCAGCGCAGGCCGCCGCGGGCCACCGGACCGAAGCGCAGGTGCACGCCCTCCACCCGCGGCGAGTAGACGAAGATCTCGAATTGCGGTCGGGGCTTGGGCAATTCGGCGATCTCGCGCGGTTCCACCTTGAACGACAGGTAATCCCGCGACCGGCCCTCGGCGTCGAGGACGTAGTAGTTGGTGCGCAGGGTGGCCTTGATCAGACCGAGGATGGCACGCAGGATGCGGTCGGCGTCCAGGCTCACCACCTCGTCGATCCGGCGGCGGACCGCACCCTCCAGCTCCGCGGCGTGCTCGGCATTGGCCGAATCGGGATCGAAGAGCGCGGAGAACAGGTCGACGAACATGCTCGCCGCCTCCGGGTACGCCAGCAGCACGCGGGTGATGGCGGCCTGGCTGTACGGGAATCCGGCCTGCTGCAGGTACTTCGAGTAGGCGCGCAGGATGGCGACGGCGCGCCAGTTCAGGCCGGCGCGCAGCACCAGCTCATTGAGACCGTCGGCCTCGGCGCGGCCGTACCAGAGCGCCTCGAAGGCCTCGGTGAAGCGCACCCGCAGCCCGCGCACCTGGGCGTCGAGGGCGTCGAGGCGGCCCACGGATTCCACCAGTTCGGCGTCCATGTTCCGGTCCAGGGCGCTGCGCAGCAGTTCGGGGCGGGCCAGCAGGCCGAAGTCGTAGATCCACTGTTCCGGGCCGTGATCACCGTCGACCTGGTGCGGGCGCTCGTCGATCACCTCGACACCGAGGCTCTGCAGCAGCGGCAGCACCTGGCTCAGCGAGATGCCGCCGCCCCCGACATAGAGGGTGAAACGCCAAGAGCCCGGGGCGGAATCGAGCTTGCGGTACAGGTGCTGATCGATCCCGCCCTCGGCCAGGCCCTGCAGGCGCAGGATGTCGGCCATGGCGCGGGTGGGGTCGAAGTCCTCCTTGTAGCTCTCCGGCAGGGACTCCGCGTAGCGCTGCGCCACCACGGGATCCAGCACCGCGGAGGTGGCCACCTCGTCGCGCAGGTGGTCGTCCCAGGTGCGGCTGGCCTCGGCCAGCAGGTGCTGGATGCGCAGCCGGTTGGTCTCGGTGGTGTCGGCCGCCGCGATATCTCCGGTGACGCCCTGATCGGGCAGGCGAACCGTGAAATACACACTGGCCAGGTCGCTTTCGGACACCCGGGCGGAGTAGTCGATGGAGACGCCGCCCAGCTCCCGCACCAGGATGTCCTGCATCTCCAGGCGCACCCGGGTGGTGTAGCGGTCGCGCGGCAGGTACACCATGCACGCCACGAAGCGGCCGTAGCCGTCCAAGCGCATGAACAGCCGGACCTGGCGGCGCATGCCGACATTCAGCACGGCGCTGGCGGTGCGGCGCAGCGCGTCGCCGCCGGAGGAGAACAGCTCGGTGCGCGGGAAGGCCTGGATGACCTCGAGCATCTCCTGGCCCGAGAAGGAGTCCAGATCGAAGCCGCTGGACTCGATGATGGAGCGCACCCGGCGCCGGATGACCGGGATGTCGAGCACGTTCTCGTGCAGGGCGGTGACGGTGAAGACGCCGATGAACAGGTGCTCACCGGTGACCGCACCGGATTCGTCCATCTCGGCGACGCCCACGAAGTACGGGTAGACCGCGCGGTGCACGGTGGCCGGGACCAGGCCCTGGGTCAGCATGAGCAGCGGCTGGTCACCGCTGTTGTCCGGGACGCGGAAGTCGGTGCCGACATTGGGGCGCAGCACGCCCAGGCTGGTCTCCGGGACGATGATCGATTTGGCCTCGCCGTCGACGGTGCTGCGTTCGTAGCGGGCGTAGCCGAGCACGGTGAAGTGGCCGTCGGCCAGCCAGCGCAGCAGGTCGGCGCATTCGGTGAGATCGGTTGTCGGAAAAGCCGATCTACCGGAGGACGCGGCGCGGTCGAGTTCGCCGGCGACGTGCTCCTGGGCCTCGCGCATGGCCTCGGTGTCCTCGATGACGCGGCGCACGTCGGTGAGCACGTCGGGCAGCGCGGACTCGATGCGCTCGAGCTGAGCGCGGCTGGTGGCGGGGTGCAGCTGCACGTGCATCCAGGATTCGGGCAGACCGGCCGCGCCATTGCTGTCGACCTCGTGCGGAACCGCCGTCTCCAGGCGACCCGCGGCGTCTCGGGTGACCTCGAAGATGGGGTGCACGACCTCGCTGACACTGACCCCGATGCGGCTCAGGAAGGCGGTGACGGACTCGACGAGCAGCGGCATGTCGTCGGTGACCAGCTGGATGGCGACACCGAGCCCGGCCTCGTCATCCGCCTGGTACACATGGACATTCGCGGTGCCGGGGGTGCGCTGCACGGCCAGATCGACGTGGCAGCGGAAGATGTGGGTGGAGGTCGCGGGAATGGCGCAGTCCGCGTCGCCGGCGTCGACGTGACGGAAATATGCCTCCTCGAGGGACACGAGGTTGCCGCCCAGGGACTTGGGCAAACTCGCAGCCCAGGCCGCGCTGGACAATTCGGACGAGACCGTCATTTCGCCAACTCCTCGGATTCGGTTCCGTAACAAAGTGACGCCGATGCGAGAGTAGCTGGACACAACAGGTACCGGGTCGAATTCCTGTCAATGCCACGCCGCGTCTCACAATACCGACAAACCGGACGGTTCGATGAGTGAGGTGTTCGCCCGATATCGCCAGGTCGTCTCCGACAAACCTTGCACCAAAACAGTTTTCACGCACTAGTGCGAATGCGAAACCGCTGAGTTCGCTGTTCGATAACCGTTCACTTGTCCGATCACGGCCTGCCATCCAGCGAACCGTAAACCGTCCAGCAAACCTCGCCCAGCCGGACAAAAGTGGTCAACCGACCGCTCGCCCGCGGGCCGGATCGGAACCCGGGCCCGCGGTAGCCGGCCGATGACGGCACGGTCCGGCTACCCCACCCGGATCTCCGGGTGGGGGCGAGCGGTGAATTCGGTTGGGGTGGCGCGCTATCCGCGGGTGAGCTTGCGGTGGGTCACCCGGTGCGGACGGGCCGCTTCCGGGCCGAGGCGCTCGACCTTGTTGGCTTCGTAGGCCTCGAAGTTGCCCTCGAACCAGAACCACGCGGCCGGATTGTCCTCGGTGCCCTCCCACGCCAGGATGTGCGTGCAGGTGCGGTCGAGGAACCAGCGGTCGTGGGAGATGACCACCGAGCAGCCCGCGAAGTTCTCCAGCGCGTTCTCGAGCGAGCTCAGGGTCTCGACGTCGAGGTCGTTGGTGGGCTCGTCGAGCAGGATCAGGTTGCCGCCCTGCTTGAGGGTCAGCGCCAGATTCAGGCGGTTGCGCTCACCACCGGAGAGCACCCCGGCCGGCTTCTGCTGGTCCGGACCCTTGAACCCGAAGGCCGAAACATAAGCGCGGGAGGGCATTTCCACCTGGCCGACCTGGATGTGGTCCAGCCCGTCGGAAACGACCTGCCACACCGTCTTCTTCGGGTCGATACCGGCGCGGCCCTGGTCGACGTAGCTCAGCTTGACGGTGTCACCGACGCGCACGTTGCCGCTGTCGGCGTTCTCCAGGCCGACGATGGTCTTGAACAGCGTCGACTTACCGACACCGTTCGGGCCGATGACGCCGACGATGCCGTTGCGCGGCAGGGTGAACGACAGATCCTTGATGAGCTGGCGGTCGCCGAAGCCCTTGTCCAGGTTCTCGACCTCGACGACCACATTGCCCAGGCGCGGACCGGCCGGGATCTGGATCTCCTCGAAGTCCAACTTGCGCATCTTCTCGGCCTCGGCGGCCATTTCCTCGTAGCGGCCCAGACGCGCCTTGTTCTTGGCCTGACGCGCCTTGGCGCCGGAGCGGACCCACGCCAGCTCCTCCTTGAGGCGCTTCTGCAGCTTCTGGTCCTTCTTGCCCTGCACCTCGAGGCGCTCGGCCTTCTTCTCCAGGTAGGTGGAGTAGTTGCCCTCGTAGGGGAAGGTGCGGCCGCGGTCCAGCTCGAGGATCCACTCCGCCACGTTGTCGAGGAAGTACCGGTCGTGGGTGACGGCCAGCACGGCGCCCGGGTAGGTGGCGAGGAACTGCTCGAGCCACAGCACCGACTCGGCGTCGAGGTGGTTGGTGGGCTCGTCGAGCAGCAGCAGGTCGGGCTTGCTCAGCAGCAGCTTGCACAGCGCGACACGACGGCGCTCACCACCGGAGAGGTTGGTGACCGGCTCGTCCGGCGGCGGGCAGCGCAGCGCGTCCATGGCCTGCTCGAGCTGGGAGTCGACATCCCACGCGTCGGCGTGGTCGAGCTCCTCCTGGAGCTTGCCCATCTCCTCCATCAGCTCATCGGAGTAGTCGGTCGCCATGAGCTCGGCGATCTCGTTGAAGCGGTCCAGCTTCACCTTGATCTCGCCGAGGCCCTCCTCGACATTGCCGCGCACGGTCTTCTCTTCGTTGAGCGGCGGCTCCTGCTGCAGGATGCCGACCGTCGCGCCCGGCGCGAGCCAGGCATCACCGTTGTTCGGCTGGTCCAGTCCCGCCATGATCTTCAGCACACTGGACTTACCCGCGCCGTTCGGGCCGACGACACCGATCTTCGCGCCGGGAAGGAAGTTCAAGGTCACATTGTCGAGCACGACCTTGTCGCCATGCGCCTTTCGCACCTTCACCATCTGGTAAATGAACTCAGCCATATCGGCAAGCCTAACTGTGTGTAGTAGCGGGTTCTCCGGCAGTGTCCGCATCGGCGGACGGCCGTTCCACGGGGTCGGTCCGGTCGGATCGGCCGAAGGTTTTGCGCACCACCGGGGCGGTGCAACGACCCAGGTCGGGACCCACTGCCAGGGCCCGCATCTCGAGGTCGGTGCGCTCCGCGCCGTCTCGGGTGGTGTACTCGTTCGAGCGCAGCTGCCCGTACGCGATGACCGGGTCACCTCGTTGCAGCGACGCTTCGACTCCCTCGATGATCCCCCGTCGCCAACAGCTTACGGTGAGGTACAACGTGCCACCGTCCACCCAGTCCCCGGCGGCCTGATCGTAGCGGCGGGCGGTACTGGCCATCCGGAAACTCAGCAGCTGATCGCCGTTCTGCAGCGCGCGCAGCACCGGTTGGGTGACGACCCGGCCGATCACCGCGGTATTCGCCTCGTACATCGCGCTCCCCCTTGTCGATTCGAGCCCGTCGCCGCGAGCCCTACGTTCGGTCCGGCCTCCAGCTTCGCCCGGGAGCGTGGGCGGCGGGAGACCCCGCCTCGGCGAGTGTGGACAACTCGCGGGGTGTGGACAACTTTCGCAGGGGTTACAGGGATGTGAGGTCGGTGTTGGCCCCGCACAAGACGATTACCGGCCGCTCCCCCGGCCCCGGCACATACGCCCCGCACTGGATCGCCGCCACCGCGGCCGCGCCCGCCGGCTCCACCACGATCCGGAACTCGCGCCACAGGTACTCCCGCGCCATCACGATCGCGTCATCGCTGACCAGCGCCGATCGCACCGCGTAGCGCCGCGCCACCTCCATGGCGATATCGCCGATCCGGTTCGCGCCCAACGAATCCGAGGTCACACTGGAGACGTCGACGTCCACCGGGTGCCCGGCCGCGAGCGCCGCGTGCAGGGTCGGCGCGCCCACCGGCTCGACCCCCACCACCCGGCCGCGCAGCCCGAGCGACACCGCGATCCCGGCCACCAGGCCACCGCCGCCGACCGCGGCCAGCACCGTCGGTCTGCCGCGCACCTGCTCCTCGATCTCGAGCCCGACCACGCCCGCCCCGGCCACGATCTCGGGCAGGTCGTAGGCGTGCAACGGCATGGCGCCGCGCTCGGCGGCGAGCTGACGCGCGTATTTCTGCGCCTCGGCGTAAGTGGTTCCGTGCCACAGCACTTCGGCCCCGTGCGACCACATGGCCGCCACCTTGGTATGCGAGGCCGACTCCGGAACCACGACCGTGCACGACATTCCGCGCACCGCGCTGGCCAGCGCCGCCGCGATCCCGGCATTGCCGGCCGAGGCCAGCACCACCTGGGTCTGATCGCCGGGGGCCTGCAGCAGCGCGTTGAGGCAGCCGCGCACCTTGAAGGTGCCGCCGTGCTGGAGATGCTCGAGTTTGAGCGTCACCGGGACCGGGCCCCGCGGGCCCAGGATCTCGGTGTGGAAGACCGGTGTCTTGCGGGTGTACCCGCGCAGCAGGCGGCGGGCCTGGCGCACGTCGGATCGGTAGAGCCGCTTCACTTTCCGGGTCGCCATGGCGACATCCTTCACTTGCGCACCTCTCTGTCACGGCGAGCGAGCTCGGCGAACATGGCGTTGTGCGCGGTCAGATCCGCGTCGTCATCGCGCTCGGCCTTGCGGTCGAGCCGGTTCGCCAGCCGTTGATCGCTGCGCGACCACTGGATGAGCAGCGCCAGCATCACCACGACCAGCGGCACCTCGCCACTGGCCCAGGCGAGGCTACCGCCGGTGTGCTGATCGGAGAGCAGGTCCTTGTTCCACGACAGGCCCAGGCCGCGGTAGAACCAGCCGCCCATCACCGTGTTCATGCTCATCAGCGCGATGCCGAAGAAGGCGTGGAACGGCAGTGAGCCGAAGACCATGCCGAGCTTGGTGAGCGGCTCCACCGGGCGCGGCTTGGGGTCGATGCCGATGACCACCCAGTAGAAGAGGTAGCCGCTGAGCAGGAAGTGCACATTCATCAGAATGTGGGCGCCGTGTGTGCCGACGTACTTGTCGAAGATGCCGCCCAGGTAGAGCGCGTAGAAGCCGCCGACGAACAGCACCGAGGCCACGACCGGCTGGGTCAGGAACCGCGACACCGGATTGTGCACGGCCGCCAGGATCCATTCGCGCACCCCCGGCGGCTGATTCCGACCGGCCGGTTGGATCGCGCGCAGCGCCAGCAGCACCGGACCGCCCAGCGCGAACAGGATCGGGGCCAGCATCGACAGCATCATGTGCTGGGCCATGTGCACGCTGAACATGGCCGGTGCGTAGCGGCCCACTCCGGAACTGGTGGCGAGCAGCAGCGTCAGGCAGCCCGCGAGCCAGGCGATGGTCCGGCCGATCGGCCAGTCGTCGCCGCGCTTGCGCAGCCGCAGCACGCCGCGCAGGTACAGCGCGGCCAGGACCAGGGCTAGGGTGCCGAAGATCAGGTCGAAGCGCCAGTCGAACAGCAGCCGCGCCACGGTCGGCGGCCCGGCCAGGTTGTAGCCGATCTCGACCTCGGTCGGGGTCGGCACGGTGCTCTGGTCCGGCGGCGGGGTGCGGCCCAGGCCGACCGCGAGGCCGACGGTGGCCGCGAAGATCAGCGCCTCGACGCCGGCGAGGCGGATGAGCGCGCCGCGATCCCGCGGATCCCGTTCCAGGTCCGGGATCGCGTTGCGGCGCTGCAGGTAGCCCATGACGCCGAGCAGGATCAGCGCCGCGGCCTTGGCGAGGACGAGCTTGCCGTAGGTGGTCGCGAGCAGTTCCGACACGGGCATCCGGACCAGGGCGTTGATCACACCGCTGATCGCGATCACCACAAACGAGACGGTCGCCACGATCGAGAACCGGCGCACGGCCAGTGCCGTGTATTTGCCGTCGCGCAGCGCGTAGGCCAGCACCGCGAACAACCCGCCCACCCAGAAGCAGGCCGACAACAGGTGCAGGATCAGGCTGTTGGTGGCCAGGTCGTGCGCGCCGCCCGAGGACGAATGCCCGGTCAGCGCGACCGGCAGCAGCGAGAGCACCGACAGCAGGAGCAGCACCGGCGTCCAGCCCCAGCGCAGCGCCACCCGGCACGCCACGGCCAGCACCAGCACCATGAACACGGTGAACCGCCACGACCCCGCGACCTCGACCTGATCCGCGGCCCGCCAGACCTGCTCGGGCCGCAGCGACTTCAGCAGCGGTTGCCCGGTGGTGTCCGACAGCGTCAGCGGCACCAGCAGCGCCGCCGATCCGGCCCACACCAGCGCCGCGTTCCCGGCCCGGCGCAGCGCCCGGTACCCGCCGACGTCGAGTACGCCGCTCTCCTGTGGCGGCACGAAGAACGCCGCGAACAGCAGCGATCCGATGGTCAGCGCCGCCGACAGATCCGCCACCGCCCGCACCGCGGGCAGCCCGTACGTGGTCAGCGGACCAGGATCCGGAATCCCCAGCAAGGTCAGGGCGTGTGCCGCCGACAGTGCCACGACCAGCGCCGCCACCAATGCGGCCGTCGCTCCACCCAGTGCCGTGACCGCGGCGAACGTCACCCCCGAACCCGACCGATTCGCCGAAACATCCGATCCTGCGGGCGGGTCCTGCACTGACGACATACGCCCAGGGTAGTTCGGAGCGCCCGTCCAGACTCCCCTGGGGTTTCCGGTCCTCCGGTCCGCACTACCGCCCCGACGCGCCGAACGGTTGCTAAGCGGCGAAGCATTACTAACCTGGACGCTCGCTATACTCAACCCGCTGGACACCGTGATCGATTTGGGTCAAGGTGTTTGGAGCCCGCATCACCGCCGATGCCCGCACTGCCTCCGTAGCTCAGTTGGATAGAGCAAGGGCCTTCTAATCCCTAGGTCGCAGGTTCGATTCCTGCCGGGGGCGCTTTTCATGGGTGACCTGCACAAACAGTGCCAGGTTCACTCATACCCACACCCAACGGCGCTCAAACAGCCAGGGCCGGGGCCGCATCCGCGACAGTGCTGCCGGTACCCGTTCGACGACAATAGGCGCGGCGCGCGGACTCCGCCGGCATCGACCACGATCCCGGACCGGTCCTGCCGTGGCCGGTGGTGACCGAACGCACACCCCGAACTCGGCAATTGCGGCCACGCAGCGACACGCGGTCGAATCGCGGTGGGCGAACGCGAATTCGGCGTTTCTTCCGCTGATTCACAAAGATCCGATAAGCCTGCGTATAGCCTCAACACCCGATTCGATGCCTGGGTCCCTCACCATCATAGGAAGGATCGGAAAAGAATTGCGGAGCCGACTGCTTGGATTTGCCGCAGCTTTGACAGGAACCCTCATCATGGTCGGAGGGGGCGTCCCGAACTCGGCGCTACTCGCCGGGGCCGAACCCGTCGCGGCGGGTGACGACTTCTACCTGCCGCCGCCGCTACCGCCCACACCGGGTGCCATCGTCCGCGCGGAACCGGCGCAGGTGGCTCTCTCCACGCCCGGAATGCCCGGTGTCGTTCCGGCCGCCGCGACGCGAATGATGTACGTCAGCAGCGATACCCACGATGCGCCGACCGCGGTCGTGGGCACCTACCTGCAGCCGACCGTGCCGTGGACCGGTCCGGGCGAGCGTCCGCTGATCGCGTACGCGGGCGGTACGAAGGGCCAGGGCAACCAATGCGCGCCGTCGAAACTGATGACGCAGATCGTGCAGTACCAGCCCCCGGCCGACATCACGTTCGAATATGACCTGCTGGCAATAACTTCCCTGCTCACCCGCGGAATGGCGGTGGTGGTCACCGACTATCACGGGCTCGGTACCCCCGACGTGCACGACTACCTCAACCGCAAGGCACAGGCCTACGCCCTGCTGGATGCGGCGCGCGCCGCGGTGCGATTGCCCGGCAGCGGCCTCGGGCCGGGTACGCCGGTCGCCCTCTACGGGTACTCCCAGGGCGGGATGGCCTCCGCGGGAGCGGCCGAACTGCAGTCGAGTTACGCGCCCGACCTGAATGTCCGCGGCGCCTACGTGGGCGGTCCGGTGGTCGATGACGAATTCTTCATCGGCTACAACGACGGAAAATCGCTCATGGCGCCGGCCACCGCCTGGATTCTCAATGGCATCGCCGCCGACTATCCCGAAACCCGCCCGATCCTCGACGCCGAGCTCAACGACACCGGTAAGGCGATCCTGCGCGAGGCGCTGGGTAAATGCGCGGTCCCGACCGGCCTGGCCCAGGTCCATCCGAACACCTCCGAATGGACCACCAGCGGGGAACCGATCACCGCGGTGATCGATCGCAATCCCGCGCTGCAATCGGCTTTCGCCGAACAGCGCCTCGGCACGCTCACCCCGTCGGTACCGGTCCTCACCGCCTCGGCCATGAACGACGAGGGGGCGCCGTACGGGCCGGTCCGGGCGATGGCGGCGGCGTGGTGCGGGGACGGAGCGCCGGTCCAGCTCGACGCCAACGCCGAGATCCCGCCCGTCTCCGGCGTGGTGGGCACGCACGTGATGGCGTTCTTCCCGTCCTTGACGGCCTCGCAGCAGTGGGTGACCGACCGGCTCGCCGGCGCGCCCGCACCGAACAACTGCTGGGCGCTGCCCTGACCCTGTGACGTTCGGGCCACGATGCCCGGCAGCCGAGAATCGGTGCTTTCGCCGAATCTCGGCTGCCGGGCATCACGCGTTCGAGGACCAGGTTGAATTGCCCGGTCAGTCCGTTTTTTTGGCGGTTTCAGCAGAACTCGCGGCGGAAACCGCTAGCCTGGAGCGAGGTTTGAGCCTACCGATTTCGACCGCGCACACTTTGAACCAGGTGTTGTTCTGTTGGATCACCGAGGCACACACACATGCGAATATTTCAGAATTCGAAGGCGCGAGATCCCAAGCGGTACCTCTGGATTCTGGGGCTGATCGCTCCCTCGTGCGCTGTGGTTCCGTCACAACTGGTAGCCCGCACCGGGCTCCCCATATTCTGGTGGATCGGCCCGGTTTTCGTACTGGTGCTGATCCCGTTGCTGGATCTCTCGTTCGGCGATGACGGGAGCAATCCACGCGACCAGGACTACCGGTCATTGTCCGAGGACCGGTACTACCGATGGTGTACGTATCTTTTTCTGCCGCTGCAATTCACCGGGCTGTTCGTGGCGGGCTACCTGTGGGCAAGTCCCGAGCTGAGCGTAGCCGACAAGCTCGGATTGGCGGTGACGCTCGGATTCGTGTCGGGAATCGGCATCAACGCCGCCCATGAGCTGGGGCACCGAGCCGAACACCTGGAACGCTGGCTGGCGAAAATCGCACTGGCGCAATCGGGTTACGGGCACTTCTTCGTCGAGCACAATCACGGCCATCACGTGCGGGTGGCGACACCCGAGGATCCGGCCAGCGCCCGATTCGGTGAGTCCCTCTGGGGATTCCTGCCACGCAGTGCGGCGGGCGGCTTCCGCTCAGCCTTGCGGCTGGAGCGAGAACGACTGTTACGCAAGCGAAAACACTGGCTGAGCCGGCACAATCAGCTACTACAGGCGTGGACGATGAGTCTCGCGTTGTGGGGCGCCCTGATCCTGATCTTCGGCCTCGTGGTGATTCCGTATCTCCTATTGCAGGCCATACTGGGCGCAGGCCTGCTGGAGACCGTCAACTACATCGAGCACTATGGACTGCTGCGGCCACGCCGCGCCAACGGCAAGTACGCGCGGTGCTCTCACCGCGACAGCTGGAACAGCGACCGCCTCGTCACCAACGTCCTGCTGTTCCACCTCCAGCGCCACAGCGACCATCACGCCCACCCGGGCCGCCGCTACCAAACCCTGCGCAGCTCGGAGCAGGCCCCGCAACTCCCGGCCGGATACGCCACCATGATCCTGCTCGCCGCCTTCCCTCCGCTCTGGCACGCCGTCATGGACCACCGGGTCCTCGAGCACTACGGCGGCGACCTGTCACTGGTGAACACCAAACCGGAAGCCACACACCACTCCCCACGACCCACGCGCCGGCACGCCCTCCACCATTGACCCGGGCGGCCGTGCCACGATCATGGCTGGGCGTCTTCAGCGTTCGTGGGCTTCTTCCAGCACGGTCCTGCCGAGCAGCGCGTAGCGGGCGGGGTCACGCAGCTTCAGGTAGAGCGCATAGCCGATTCCGGCCGCACCGACGAGGCCGACCAGCCACGGCGTCGCCTTCAACACCAGTGATCCGGATTCCGCGCCCGCGGCGGTGCCCATATTGACCACCAGCAACGCCACCACGCCCAGCATCGCGAGGCCGCCGGTCAGCGGTGCGACCAGGGTCTTGAACCAGTGCCTGGTCTCGGGGTGGTGGTTGCGGAAGTAGACCAGCACCGCGAACGAGCACAGCGACTGCACGACCAGGATCGCCATGGTGCCCAGGATCGCGAGCAGGGTGTAGGTGCCGGTGTAGGGGTCCTTGCCGGCGATGCCGAAGCCCGCGACCAGCAGTCCGGCGATGATCGTCTGGACCAGACCGGCGATGTGCGGCGAACCGTGCTCGGGGTGAGTGCGGCCGAGGGTGCGCTGCAGCACGGGCAGGACGCCCTCGCGGCCCAGGGCGTAGAGGTAGCGGGCGGCGCAGTTGTGGAAGGCCATGCCGCAGGCCAGGGAACCGGTCATCATCAGCCATTGCATCGCGGTGACCGCCCAGTGGCCGACATAGGTGTTGGTCGGGTGGAAGAACACATCCATCGGGTTGTCCGACCCGGCCAGATCCATCGATTCGCCGATGCCGTTGCCGGACATGGCCATCCACGACACCAGCACATAGAACACGCCGACGCCGAGGACGGCGATCATGGTGGCCTTGGGGATGATCTTCTTGGGGTTCTTGGACTCCTCGCCGTACATGGCGGTCGATTCGAACCCGACCCAGGACCAGAACGCGAAGAACAGACCCAATCCGGCCGAGGGCCCGGTGAACGCGTTGACCGGGTTGAGCGGCGCCAGCGAGAATCCGTGCGGCCCGCCACCGTGAATCGCCACCGAGACCGCCATCACCGCGAGCACGGTGATCTCGGTGAAAAGCAGGACCACCAGCAGCTTCTCGGCCACGGCGACGCCGAACCAGGTGCCGACGGCGTTGATCGCCAGCATCGCGATCGCGAACACCCACCACGGAATGTGCGTATCGAACTGCGCGAGCACGGTATTGGTGCCGAAGCTGGCGAAGATCCCGATCAGCGACGGCTCGAACACCATGTAGGCGAAGGCCGCCAGCAAGCCCGAGGCCAGTCCGATCGTGCGGCCCAGGCCATAGGAGATGAAACCGTAGAACGCGCCGGTGGCGGTGATGTGCTTGCTCATGGTGGTGAAGCCCACCGAGAACACGGCCAGTACGACCATGGCGATCAGGAAGGCCGCGGGCGTCCCCTTGCCGGTGCCGGCCGAGATCATGAACGGCACGTTGCCGGTCATGGCGGTGATCGGTGCGGCGGTGGCGATGGCCATGAACACCACGCCGAGCAGTCCGATGGCGTTGGGCTTGAGCCGGTGGACGGTGGCCTCCGACTCGGGCGCGGCCGCTCCGGCCGCGCGGGTTATCTGTTGTGTCATCGAAATACTCTCTCTACTAAGCAATTTCGCTATCGGATGGGATGCCGAGTGGCCGACTCGGCAGCGGAGTGGAGGAGGCTCGGGGTTTGATCGAGACGCCGGAGCGCTCGGCGCGGAACATCTGATCGATCAGGTCGCGGGCCACGGCGGCGGCGTCGGTGTAGCTCTGTCCGTGCGGCGGACGGATATTGGAGACGCAGTTGCGCTCGGAGTCGGCGCGGCCGGGCCGTGGCGCGTAGGTCAGGTAGATGCCCAGGCTGTCGGTGACCGACAGGCCGGGCCGCTCCCCGATCACCACCAAGACCGCTCGCACGCCGAGGCTTCGGCCGATGTGGTCGCCCAGCGCCACCCGGGCCTGCGTGGCGATCACCGGCGGCGCCAGGGAATAGTCCGGCGCGAACGCCTCGGACAGCGCGGCGCACAACCCCGCGGCATGCTCGGCGACCGCGGTGGCGGACAGTCCGTCACACACCACCAGCGCCAGATCCGCTCCGGTGGAACCTAATTCGAGCGGGCCGGACGGAATCCGCCCCAGGTCGGGGCGGCGCAGATACTGGTCGCGATCGGCCGCGGCGCTGGTCACGTGCACGGGGGCGCCCAGTTCCAGCTCGGTCAGGGCGGTGTGGACGGCGGTCACATCCAGCGGCGTCCGCACCGCGTCCCGGGCGAGCGCGTGGGACGCTTTGAGCGCCAGCACTTCCGGAGTGGCGAGGGTGTCACCGGCCCGGCGCAATCCGATCCGGGCCAAGGTGTGCGCGCGCATCCGCTCCCAGGGGTCGATGCCGTCGCCGGGTTGCGCGGCTCGCGTCGCGTCGATGGGCCGGTTCATCGGTTCGCCGCCAGCGCGCGCAGGGGAGATCCGGCCGGGCCGGCGGGCAGCACGCGGCCGTGGTCGTCGGCCAGGTCCATCCGCCGCAGCCACGCCTCGAATTCGGGTGCGGGTCGCAGCCCGCAGACGCGGCGCAGGTACAGCGCGTCATGGAAGGACAGACTCTGGTAGCCGAGCATGGTGTCGTCGGAGCCGGGCACGGTGATCATGAACGCGGTTCCGGCCACCGCCAGCGCGGTCGCGAGCAGGTCCATGTCGTCGCCGTCGGCCTCGGCGTGGTTGGTGTAGCAGACGTCGACCCCCATCGGCAGGCCGAGCAGTTTGCCGCAGAAGTTGTCCTCCAGGCCCGCACGGGTGATCTGCTTGCCGTTGTAGAGGTATTCCGGGCCGATGAATCCGACGACGGTATTGACCAGCAGTGGATCGAAGGCCCGCGCCACGCCGTAGGCCCGGGCCTCCAGGGTCTGCTGATCGACCGCCTGCCCGCCGACACCGCGGTGCGCGTCCGCCGACAAGGCGGCGCCCTGGCCTGTCTCGAAGTACATGACGTTGTGACCGACCGTGCCGCGACCCGATTCGCCTGCCGCCGCGGCGGTTTCCGCCAGCAGGTCCAGGGTGATCCCGAAACCGGTATTGGCCGCCTGCGTACCGGCGATGGACTGGAACACCAGATCGACCGGCACCCCCTGCTCGATCAGCTCCAGCGTCGTCGTCGCGTGGGTGAGGACGCAGGACTGCATGGGGATGTCGAAGCGCAGCCGGACGTCGTCGAGCAGGTGCAGGAGCCGGGCGATCGCGACCGGATCGTCGGAGGCGGGATTGATGCCGACCACGGCGTCGCCGCAGCCGAGCAGCAGGCCGTCCAGGATGCCCGCCGCGATGCCGCGCGGATCGTCGGTGGGATGGTTCGGCTGCAACCGGGTCGCCAACCGGCCCGGCACGCCGATGGTGGTGCGGAACGCCGCCTGCGGCGACAGCACCCGCGAGACGGTGATCAGGTCCTGGTTGCGCATGAGCTTCGACACCGCGGCCGCCATCTCCGGGGTGATGCCCGGCGCGAGCGCCGGAATCGTGAATTCGGCTGTCCCGGCGGCTACTTCGGTGAGCAGCCAATCCCGGAATTCACCGACGGTCATATGTGCGACGCTGCCGAACGCCGCTCGATCGTGGGTGTCGATGATGAGCCGGGTGACCTCGTCGGTCTCATAGGGCACCACGGGCTCGTTCAGGAACACCGCCAGCGGAATATCGGCGAGCACCCATTGGGCGGCGGCGCGCTCGGCATCCGATTCCGCTGCGCACCCGGCCAATTCGTCTCCGGACCGGGCCGGACCGGCCTTCGCCAGAACCTCGATCAGGCTCCCGAACACATAGGTCCGTCCGCCGATTCGCTGACGGTAAGTCATTGCGGGAAACGTCCTCTCACGCCCGGCTCGGAAGCCGTTGAATTCCGATGGCGGCAGACGCTAATCGGGTTCTGTTACGGCAGCGCCGTTCCCGGATAACCGGCTATGAGAATTCCGGCGGAGAAATTTCTCACCCGCGGAAATGCGGAAGTAACCGAACGTAACAGCGTCGCCACAAGCACCTGGCTACTCTGAGGCTCTTTCGCGGACGAGGCCCGGTCCGCGGCGGCAGGAGAAAGGCTGTTTCCGTGTGACCGTACCCACGCCGACGCCACCGCTGGTGGTCGAGCGGTCGTCGATCAGCGGGCTCCGGCGGCGGCGGCTCGCCTTCGCCCCGGTGTTCGCGCAATCGGTGGCGGCCATCGCGCCCGCCGGGACGGCCGCGGTCACCCCACCGTTCGTGATCGCCGCGGTCGGTGGCGGGCCGAGCGTGCTGGCCTTCCTCGGTGCCGCGGTGCTGACCTGGTGCGTGGCCCTGATCGTGCGGCCGATGGCGCAGCGGATCGCGGTCACCGGCGGGCTGTACACCTACGCCGCCAAGAGTGTGGGGCCGACCTGCGCGATCCCGGTCGGCTGGTCGGCGATCGTCGGGTACGCCGCGGTGAGCGTGGCGGGATTGGTCGCGGTCGGCACCTATCTGGGGCGCGTCGCCATGCTGGCCGGGATCGACGTCCCGGTCCCGGTGACGATGCTGCTGTCGGTCGCGGCGGCGGGCGCCGCGACGGTGCTGATGACCCGCGGCATCCGGCCGTCGGCGGTCGCCACCCTGCTCATCGAATGCGTTTCGGTGGTGGCGATGCTGACGGCCCTGGGCTACCTGCTCGTCGCCGAACGGCACGGCCTCGATCCGGTCCAGGCCATGTCCTGGCACGGCGACACCGGCGACCTCGCCATGAGCGCGGTGGTGGCGATCAGCGCGTTCGTCGGCTTCGAGAGCGCGACCACCTTGTCCGCCGAGTCCTTCCGCCCGTTCCGCTCGGTGCCGAGAACCGTGCTGTGGACTCCGCTGGCGGCGGGCGTCATCTACTTGCTCGCCGTGGGCGCCGAGGCGGTCGCCCTGTCGGCGGATCCCACGGCCGGCGGCACCCCCTTGTCCGATCTACTCCTGCACCATGATTCGCGGCTGCTCGCGGTCGCCCTGGATCTCGGCGTCGCCGCCTCGTTCTTCGCCTGCACCGTGGCCTCGATCAATGCCCTGGTGCGGGTGCTGTTCACGATGGGCCGGGAGGGCATCGCGCCGCGGGCGGCCGGGCGCGCGCATCCGCGTTTCCACACCCCGGCCGCGGCCATCGCCGCGTCCATGACCGTGGTGACCGGATGCGCGATCGCGGTGCTGTGGGCGGGCGTGGCGCCGCAGGACGCCATCCGTTCGTTCCTCACCCTCAGCGCCTTCGGTTACCTGGGGTCCTATCTCCTGGCCTGCCTGGCCGGTCCGATGCTGCTGCGGCGCATCGGGGAACCGAGCCGGGCGCTGGCGATACTCGGCGGCGCCGCCGCGACGCTGATCGGGCTGTTGCTGGTCACGGCCGCGTTCTCGGGGCAGCCGGGCAATGTCGCGGTGGTGGCGGTGTACGTCGCGGTGATGGCGGCGGGCGTCGCGTTCGCGGTCGCGCTGCGCCGATTCGCGCCGGACCGGCTGCGAGGTGTCGGGATATTCGATGAACCGCAACGCGACGATCTGTTGCTGACCTCATTGTTCCGGTAGCCCATGAACACACGCGGCACGTCGGTCACCAATACCATCGCGATTATCGAGATCGTGGCGGAAGGCGGGGTGGGAATCACCGCCAAGGAAATCGCGCAACGCCTCGGTCTCCCGCCCGCGACGGCGTATCGGCTGCTCAATTCTCTGGTCGCCGATGAATATCTGATCCGGACGGCGGATCTGCGCGGTTTCGGTCTCGGTGCGCGGCTGCGCGGGCTGGCGACCGCCTTGAACACGCCGACCGTCTCCCGGGCCGCGCGCCAGTGCCTCGCCGAATTCCGCGCGTCCACCCGTTTCGCGGTGAATGTGATCGGCTTCGGCGTGAGCACCGTCCAGGTGATCAACCAGGACCCCGACCATCCGGTCCCGGCCGAACGCGAGCTGACCCGATGCCTGCACGCCTCCGCCGCGGGGAAACTGCTGCTGTCCACCCGAACCGATTGGCCCGCACTGGTTCCCGCCCCGATCCGCCTGACCGCGAACACCCGGGTCACCCCGGCGGCCCTCGCCGCGGACATCGCCGCCATCCGGGCCACCGGCCACGCCCGCGCGGTCGACGAACTGCTACCGGGTCTGACCTGCTTCGCCTACCCCATCCACAGCGAATCCGGCACCCCCGAGGCCGCGCTCTGCCTGGCGGGTTCCACCAGCCGCCTGGACGCCATGACCGGTTTCGACGAGTCCGCGCGCAACTGTGCCGCACAACTGGAATCGCTGCTGTTCTGACGGTTGCTGCGGCACGCTCTCCGGCCCTGAAATACCGCTGGTCGACAAGGGTGCGGTGCACAATGTGTGCCCATGCAGACATTTGCCCGAGTGTTGCAAGCTGTGGTTGTGGGAGCGGTGGTGGTCGGCGCCGGTCAGGGCGTGCAGGCCGTGCCCGCCGCTGCCGCACCGCAGATTCAGTTGCCCTTCCTCAGTGGTGAGCCGGACGGGGTGCAGGCCCAGGGGGCCGCGCTGGCGGATGGGTTCACCGGGACCTTGTTGTGGTCCCGGGAAGCCAATACGCCGGTGCCGATCGCCAGTATCGCGAAGGTGATGACGGCGATGGTGGTGATCAATGCGAACAGTTTGGATCGGGCCGTCACCGTTCCCGCCGAGGCGATTTCGTACTGCGCACGGAATGACGGGAGTACCGCGGGGCTGGGCGCGGGAGAGGTGCTCAGTACGCGGCAGTTGTTGTACGCGCTGATGCTGCCGTCGGGCTGCGATGCGGCGTACACGCTCGCCGAGGCCTACGGGCCGGGTCAGGATGTGTTTCTCGGCAGGATGAACGATACGGCTCGGCAGATGGGTTTGGGGGCAACGTATTTCGCCGACCCGAGCGGGTTGCCGGTGCCCGAGGACGGCTCGACGTTCTCGACACCGGCCGATCTGATCGCGCTCGGGCTGCGGGCCATGGGGCACCCGGTGTTCCGGGAGGTCGCGGGGACGCGGAGCTATCATGTGCCCGCGGCGGCGGGGAATCGGGATCACGTGTGGGAGACCACGAATCAGCTGTTGAAGGAGTATCCGGGCGCGATCGGGATCAAGACCGGGTCGACCGATGCGGCCGGCGCCTGTCTGTTGTTCGAGACGGTGCGGGCGGGGATTCCGATGATCGGCGTGGTGCTGCACAGCTCGGCGTGGAGCGGGGCGGCCGCCAAGGATGACGCCTCACGCATGCTGAACTGGGCTTACCGGCCGATCACGTCGATCTTTCCGGGCAGCTAGCGCTGGGCCGGGTCCCGGCCCTCGATCACGATCGGGGCGTCGGGACCGAAGGCCATGCCGAAGCGGGGGCGGCCGTCGGGGCCGAAGTACATGGGCTGCACGCGCACGCTGCGACCCTCCCAGCCGGTGCCGGGTTCCAGGCGGGCGTGGTAGGTGATCCAGGGGTGGCCGTCGATGGTGAGGAATCCGTTGTGGCCGGGCGCGATCGCACCGGGGCCGCCCGGCAGCAGCGGGCCGCCCGATTTGGTCCAGGCCGCGGGGTTCATGGGGTCGCCGCCCTTCGCCAGTTCGAGCAGGCCGATCCGATAGGTGTCGTCGAAACTGGCGTTGGCGGAGAAGGTTACGAACAATCGGCCGTCGGGGCCGATCAGCGGCTCCGGCGCCTCATTGATCTTCAGATCGGCGTCGTTGGGCACGGTCTCCCACTCCGCGGTCGGCGTCGCGATACTGACCCGCTCCCCGACCGGCGTCATCGGGTCCGACATCCGGACCGCGCAGATGTCCTGCACCCGTGTGTCTTCGGGGTCGCGCAGACACGACCACAAGTAGTACCCGGCATTCTGGTATCGCAGATAGGTGCCGTCGATCGCCCATCCCCCGGGCAGATTCAGCTTGCCGAGGTACTCGTAGGGCCCGGCCGGGTCATCGCCCACCGACCGCAGCGCGTACATCCGGTGCGTCTCGTTGCGGTCGTCCTCCTGCCCCGCGAAATAGATCCACCACCGATCCCCGATGTGCTGCAACTCCGGCGCCCAGATCTTCGTGCACGCCTCCCCCGGGCATGCCCCGTGCTCCCACACCACCGCCGGCTCGCTCTTCCCGAGTCCGCCGAGCGTGTCCGAGGCCCGGATCACGATGTTGTCGTCGTTGTAGAAGTCCCCCTGCACCAGATAGAACCGGCCTTGGAAGTAGGCCATGCTGGGGTCGGCTCCCGCGGCGACCACCGGGTTGGCGAATTCCTCGCTATGCGGTCCGGAACCGCGCTCCTCGGCCGTTCCCACCCCGGCGACCACGGTTCCGAATCCCACGGTCAGGATGCTCACCAGCCCGAGCGCTCTCCGCCAACCCACCAGCCTCACCTCCAGCGACAGTCGAGAGTCAAGTTTCGACGCCGCCGGTCCCCAGTTCAATCAACACCCGCGAAACCCCAGCACCGCACCGCGATTCGCCGGCATCAGGCGGCGGCCCAGGCGAAGCCGTCGGGGTCGGCGAAGGCGCCGAGGGGGCCGCTGACGACGAGGCCGTGGGAGCCGGAGCCGGTGACGGGGGACGCCGGCCTCCTTGGCGGCGGCCTTGCGGGGGTAGAGGGCGGCCGCTTTCATTTACCGGAAAAGGGGGCTGACAATTGGCTCCGGCGCGGAGTTGGAGTTTTCCGGAAATTGCGCTCGCGTAGCCCCGGCGGCAGGTGCATTCTGGAGGGAAGACAGGAATTTTCGCTGCTCGAGGGAGGTAGGGACATGGTCAGGGTGACGGCGGTCGAAACCAACGGCGAACACTGGCATCCGCATCCCGGCGACGCTATCGAGGATCCGCGGGAAGGGCCGGCGCTGATTATGTGCCTGCTCGGCATCGCGGCGCTCGGGATGACGATCGTGGCGGCCGCGTCCAAGTTCTACGGCTGGACCATAATCGGCGCGATTGCCGCTGCGGTGCTTATCGTTTCGGGCCTGCTGTGGATCCGGATGGAATACTTCCGTGAATTCAAACGGGAGCAGAAGATCGGGCGCCACGGCCACAACCCCTTGGTCCGGGGCGAATGGCGCGGGCGCAAGCTCAGCTCGTGGCAGGTTCGCAGGGGCGAAGGCGAAGCCATCGAGTCGTGACCGGCTGACCGGCCACGACTCCACGGGCCTCGGGTTCCGCGACCACTTCGCGGACGACCGACTACTTCGCGGGCGACGGAGCCGGGGTGAACGGCTGGTTGATGGTGGTGAAGTACTGGATCGCGGCGGCGATCGCCACCGGCGCGGTCACCAGGATCAGGCCGCCGACGGCGCCGAGGGCGCCCATGGCCGCGGCGCCCGCCAGGCAGCCCACGACCGCGCCCGGCAGGAAGCTGAACAGGCCGCCGATGATGCCGGTGGCCAGCGTGGCGCCGCCGCCGACGGCGATGCCGCCCAGGGCGCAGCCCACGGCCGCACCGCCGATGCCGCCGACCAGGGTGCCGATGGTGGCGCCCATGGAGATGGTGTCCTTCATGCGGTTCCACGCCGCCTGCTCGCGGTCGTAGGGGGTCTTCCAGGGCGCGGTGTCCTCGAACGGCAGCGCGACGGGGTGATACGCCGCGTGGCCCAGATCGAATTGCGGCGTCAGAGTGACTGTGCGGTCCCGGATTTCGGCCGCGATCGGGAACACGAAATCATCCACCCGGAAATTCAGTTCGGTTCCGGCTACCACCTTGCCATCGGGTGCCTTGATCTTGAAGACGCCGTTCTCGACATCCATCGACCCGATATCGGTGGAAATGGTCCCCGACCGGTCGGTGGCCGATGCCGTGTAGTGAATGGCACCGACATCACCCGTTTCAGGCTGGGCATTTGCCGTGCCTGCGGTGATTGCCGTGACGGTGGCCACCAATGCGGTGGCAGCCGCGATTCCGCTCTTGCGCATGTGATTTACCTCGATGGAGTATGCCCGCGGAAAAAGAACTCATCGCAGGATCAGTTACTGACAAGCAGACTCTAAGTCGGTTCTCAGCGCAGCGGCAATGCATATTTGCCATAAGTGACTCGTTACACAATCGGGATGTCCCGTTGTGCGCCAAGGTATTCCGTTGTTCACCTGAATGGATTCAAAGTGTCCGGGAGATGAACACGGCACGGTCGGGCCATCGGTAGCCGGACCGGACAGGCCGTCGAACGGCCCGTACAGCGGCCGGTGCGGACCTTCCGCGACCGGCCGGTTTCCGTCAGAGCTCGTCGAGCTCCGGAATCGGGGGCAGGACCGGCTCGGGCCACTCCTCCAGGGTCGCCACCTGCAGGTGGATGAAGGCCGCGATGCGGTGGCGGGCCGAGGACGGGAGTCGCTCGATATCGGCCGCGCTCAGGACGTGTGCGCCGAAGGAGTGGGGCTGTGGCGCTTCGGGGTCGGGCGTTTCGGGAACAACCTCTAGCTTTGGCCGCGAAGCAGTGGCCGGAATGACAGGCTCATCCGGGTCTGCGGCAGCGGCGGCGGTTCGCACCATTCCGTGACCATAACCCTTTGGTAACACGCGCGGGAGCCGTTGGCGCACTTGTGTCTTCGCGCTGCGAATTCAGCGAAGCCATTGTAAAGAAAGTTTGAATGTGCAGGCAGACATGGCCATCCGGAAATCCGGTTCACCTGCGCCGGAACATTAGGGTGATCGGTGTCACTCTGTCAACACTTCGGACAAAACTCCCGGAAGTGACAGGGAAACTCCCCTGAATGCCTCAGATCGGTCGGCCCGCAATGACATACAAGTCACGCGCCGGACCGGTCGGCTTCTGGCCGATCGGCCACACCGCCCGCAACTGCCGCTCCAAATCCAGACCCCGCACTCCGGGCGATACCAGAATGCCCTCGGCCAGTTCGGTCGCGACCGCCAGCGAACTGAGCACCGCGGGCGCGAGCCCGTCGGCGACCGCGGTCTTGATGGCGGTGGTGGAGGACAACTCCAGTGCGATCTCCGGCCGCCACCCGGGAACACCCGCGGTCATGGCCCGCTCGAACGAGTTCCGGGTGCCCGAGCCGGGCTCGCGGTAGATGAGCGGGGTGCGGGCCAGCTCGGCGGCGTCGATCTCCGGCCGCCGCGCCCACGGATGGCCGGGCGCGACCACCACGACCAGCCGATCCGTCGCCACCACCCGACTTTCCAGCTCACGGGGCAGTCGCGGGCTCTCGACGAATCCGATGCCGGCCCGGCCGTCGAGCACCGCCTTGGCGACCTCGGCCGAATTGCCCGATTCCAGGGCGATGGAGGTGTCCGGCATCCGCGCCCGCAGGCCCATCAGCCATTTGGGGAACAGGTACTCGGCCACGGTCTGACTGGCCGCCACCCGCAGCCGCGAATCCCGCTGCGCGCGCAGGCTGTCGATCCCGGCGTCGAGACGCGCGGCCGCGTCCACCACGTCCCGGGCCCATTCCGCGATCAGCGCCCCGGCCGCGGTGGGCCGGGAACCGAGCGTGGTCCGCTCCAGCACCGCAACGCCGACCAGCTGCTCGAGGTACCGGATCCGCGAGCTGGCCGACGGCTGGCTGATCCCGTGCGCTTTGGCCGCCCGCCCGAGACTGCCCAGCTCGATCACCGAGAGCAACAGGTCGAGCGCGGACAGATCCGGGACACGCGGCGACAACGGCATAGATCGAGTCTATGCACAGACCTCACCGCCACTCGACAGCCCGAGAGAGGCCACCGGGCACCGGTTCGCGCACCGCGAGGTGGGCGGCCATGGCGAGCACGCGCACGGCCGGACGCGTCAGCAGGTGGTGGCCACCCGCTCGATGACGGGGAGCCAGGACTCGAGCGGCTGGACGACCAGTCCGACGACCTTGCCCGCGTCATCCGCGCGGCGCAGCGCGATGGCCGCCGCGAAATCGGGCTCACGCTCGAAGGTGGCGATCTCGGCGGCGGTCATCGGGCCGCCCTGCGCGACCAAGGTGCGCTGACTCGACTCCGACAAGGCCGCGGCGTGCGCCGAATCCGTCGCTGCCAGATACCTTTTCGCCACGACATGCAACTCGACCAGTCGCGCGACGCGATCACCCAGCAGGCCGCGGACTGCCGCGGCGCCATGTTCCCCGTGGCGGGCGTCATCGCCGGGCACCAGCTTGTGCCCGATGTCGTGCACCAGCCCGGCGATCTGGAGTTCCGCATCGGCGGGAAAGTCGCGCCTCAGCAGCTCGGCGCACTGCCGATCGTGGTCGAGGATGTCGACCGGGTCGCCGCTGCGATCGGGCATGTCCCAGGCGTCGTGACAGTCGGCGAGCAGGGCCATGAGGTCGGCGACGGACACGACCGAGGCGACTGCGGCAGACCGGGCGACGTCGTCGACCTCGGCGGCGGGGCCTACCTCGGCTGCCAGGGCGGCGGGCGCGCGGTTCACGCCCGCACCCTATGACGTGCGGGCCGGGCTCGCCACCGCGGCGGCCCGGCAACTATCCCGACACTGTGATGCGCGAGCTCACCTGAACACTGCCACCCACGACTTCGCCCGACGCTCCGACAGAGCCGCTCACCCATCGCTGCGACACAGCCGCCCATCCGACATGCGATACGCGGCCTGCCCGAACTACGACACGGCCGCTTCGTCCCACCTCGACCGAGGCGGCGCAACCGGGGAATACTCGTCGTGGCACCCAGGTTGGATTGGTTGACATATCCACAATATGGATTCGGGTGTGGCTCCGGGTGAATCCGGAACGCATTGGACAATATTCAGCAAACCAACTGTGTGTGACCGGCGAGCGGGTCACCGTGCCTGCGCGCCGGATCCTCTGGAAGGAGCCTCCCATGCACGACCTGTCCGGTAAGACGATCCTGATCACCGGCGCGGCCCGCGGCATCGGCGCCGAGGCCGCGCGGCAGGCGGTCGCGGCCGGGGCGAACGTGGTGATCGGGGATGTGCTCGACGACGACGGCAAGGCGCTGGCCGCCGAGCTCGGCGCGCAGGCCGTCTACCAGCACCTCGACGTCACCTCCGAGCCCGATTGGGTGGCCGCGCTGGCCGCCGCCCGCGATGCCTTCGGCGGGACCGTGAACGGCCTGGTCAACAATGCGGGAATCTCCACCGGCGAGCTGCTGGCGAACGAGTCGGTCGAGCATTTCCGCAAGGTCATCGATATCAACCTGGTCGGAGTGTTCCTCGGCATGCGGACCTTCATCCCGGCGCTCAAGGAGGCGGGCGGCGGGTCGATCGTCAATATCTCCTCCGCGGCCGGGCTCATGGGTCTGGCGCTCACCGGCAGCTACGGCGCGTCCAAGTGGGCGGTGCGCGGCATGTCCAAGGTGGCCGCCATCGAGAACGGCGTCGACCGGATTCGGGTGAACTCGGTGCACCCCGGCATGACCTACACCCCGATGACCGCGCAGGTCGGCATCCAGCAGGGCGAGGGCGGCTATCCCAATACCCCGATGGGCCGGGTCGGTGAGGCCGACGAGATCGCCGCGGCCATCGTCTTCCTGCTCTCGGACGCGGCCTCCTACGTCACCGGCGCGGAACTGGCCGTGGACGGCGGCTGGACGGCCGGGCCGACCGTGAAATACGTGATGGGCCAATAACTTCGGAAGGTCAGCGCTTCTCGATCCGGCCGCCCGGCGGGGCGACGGCGCCGCGGGCCCGCAGATACGCCTCCAGGGCGTCGAGGTCGATGGGCCCGACCAGCGTTTCACTGTTCTGCGTGAATACCGAGAAGCCGTCGCCGCCGGCGGCGAGGAAGCTGGTGGTCGACACCCGGTAGACCGCGACCGGGTTCAACGGCTCCCCCGCCACCCGGACGCTGCCCTCGATCACCTTGTGCCCCTTGGGCGCGGCGTCGGAGTACGAGTAGGTGATGCCCGCGACCGACAGCACGCCGGGCTTGCTCACATTGTCCCACTGCTGTTCCAGCAGATTCAGGATCTGCTGCCCGGTCAGCGTCACGGCCACCACCTGATTGCCGAAGGGCTGCACCGTGTACGCCTGCGCGTAGGTGATGTTCCCGCCGGACAGCCCCGCGCGGACGCCGCCGGGGTTCATGAACGCGGCCACCGCCCGCACCGAGGCCATGGCGTCGAGCATGGAGTCGGCGATGACGTCGCCGAGCGGGGAGTCCCCGGCGGGCGCGGGTTCGGCGGGCAGGGGCGCGGCGGCCGTGCCGATGACGCGTTCGGCGCGCGGTTCGGATTGCGCGGCGAAGAAATCCACCAGTTTCGCGGTGGCGGCGTCGGGGGCGATGTCACGGGTGACGACCCGGTTGACGGCCGAGGCCTCCACCGTGCCGTCATGGAAGCGCAGCGTCACATCGGTGACGAGGCGGCCGAAGGAGGCGGCCTGAGTGACCACCTTACCGTCGAGGGTGCAGTTGTAGGCCTGGTGACTGTGCGCGGTGAGCATGACCGAGACGGCGGCATCGGTCTTGTGCGCCAAGGTTTTCACGCCCGCCGAGATGCCGTCGCAGCCGTTGTAGTCCAGGGGACGGCCCTGGGTCTGCTGCGTCCCGCCGTCGTGCAGCAGCGCCACCACGGTTTCCGCGCCCGCGGCCCGCATCGCCGGCACGTACTTGTCGATGGCGTCGGCCTCGTCGCCGAAGCGATAGCCGCGGATGCCTTCGGGCATCACGATGTTCGCGGTGTCAGGGGTGACCACGCCGACCACGCCGATCTTGTGCCCGCCCAGTTCGAGCATGGTCCACGGCTTCAGCCCCTGGGGCGGTTGGCCGTCGGCGTCGGTGACATTGGCGGCCAGGTACGCGAACTTGGCGCCGGTGAACGGCTCGCCCGGACCGCACCCGTCCAGCGCGCAGCCGCCCTGCTGTAGCCGGCGCAATTCGACGACACCATGGTCGAATTCGTGATTCCCGACCGAGGAGGCCGCGACGCCGACCGAGTTGAGGAACTCGATGGTCGGCTCATCGTGGAACAGCGCCGAGATCAGCGGGCTCGCCCCGACATCGTCCCCGGACGCCAGGACCGCGCTGTCGGGATAGGCCGCCTTCAACCGAGCCAGATGCGCGGCCAGGTACACCGCTCCCCCGGCCGGATACGCGCCCACCTTGCCGTTGGACCCGTCCGGCGGCTGCAGGTTGCCGTGCAGGTCGTTGAGGCCGAACAGATGCACCTCACCGGGCTTCGCGCGCGGCAGATCCGAGGTCGAGACCAGGGGCACGGCACTCGGAGTCGCGGGCGCGGTCTGATCCGCTCCCCCGCACCCCGCCACCAGGACCAGGCTCAGCACCGCCGCGCACACACCGAGAACACGCCGACCGCTCATGGTCACCGACTGTGTCAGACGCCGTCGACGCCCGCACGACGGCCGGGTGAATTCCGCCGTCACCCCCCGGGCCCCGCATTCCGACGGCCGCCCGCCCGGACGGGTGGGTGGCCGTCGAGGTGGACCGCTAGCTGCTGGACGCGCTCGCGAACGGGGTGGCGGCGGGCGCGGCCGGACGCCGGATCGGGTGCCGCCACAGGCCCTTTCGCTCCAGAATCGGCAGTACGCCCTCACCGAACCAGTACGCCTCCTCCAGGTGCGGGTAGCCGGAGAGCACGAAGTGGGAGATGCCCGCCTTGGCGTATTCGACGAGCCGCTCGGCCACCTCTTCGTGCGAGCCGACCAGCGCGGTGCCCGCGCCGCCGCGGACCAGGCCGACGCCCGCCCACAGGTTGGGGGCGATCTCGAGCCGGTCGGTGCTGCCGTTGTGCAGTTCCGACATGCGGCGCTGCCCCTCGGATTCGCTCTGCGCCAGGGCGGCCTGGACGCGTTCGATATCGGCGGGGTCGATGCCCGCGAGCAGCTTGTCGGCCACCGCCCACGCCTCCTCGGAGGTGTCGCGGGTGATGACGTGGATGCGCAGCCCGTAGTCGAGCTTGCGGCCCGCGTCGACGGCCAGCCCGCGGATCCAGTCCAGTTTGCGGCTCACCGCGAGGACCGGTTCGCCCCAGGTCAGGTAGGTGTCGGCGTAACGGGCCGCGACCGGTCCGGCCGGGCCCGAGGAGCCACCGAAGAAGATCGGCGGCACCGGGTCGGGCCGATTGCTCAGCAGCGCGTTCTCGACCCGAATGTGCTCACCCTGGAAAGTGACCGGTTCGTGCGAATTCCACAGCGACCGCACCACATCCAGGAACTCGCCGGTCCGCGCGTAGCGCGATTCCTTGTCGGCGAAGTCGCCGTAGGCGGCCTGCTCGCGCGGTTCGCCGCCGGTCACCACATTGATGAACAGCCGTCCGGCCGAATGCCGTTGGAAGGTGCCCGCCATCTGCGCGGCCAGGGTCGGGCTCATCAGGCCGGGCCGCAGCGCGACCAGGAACTTCAGCGTCTCGGTGGTCTCGACCAACATGGCGGTGGTCAGCCACGCGTCCTCGCACCAGGAGCCGGTGGGGGTGAGCACGGCCTCGAAGCCGTTGCTCTCGGCGGCCGCGGCGATCTGGTTCAGGTAGTGCAGCGAGGCGGGGCGGTCCCCGGACATGGGGGTGCCGTGCCCGCCGACCACCAGGCCGCGGGAGTCGCCGGAGGTGGGCAGGAACCAATGGAACGACAAGCTCATGCGGGGACTCCTAGGAGGTGAATCGGTCGTTGAAACGGGTGTCGATGAAGTCGGCGATCCGGACCTTGCCGGGGATCAGCTTGGCGTCGGCGAAGCCGTCCGCCACCTGCTGTTCCGCGGCGATCGTCGCCTCATCGAGCGGATGGTCCTGGTAGTTGGCGCGATTCACGGCCAGCAGGGTGACGTCGTAGGGCACGCCGGTGATCCCGGAGGACTGCTTGGCCCACTCCTCACGGTGCCCGGTGATCCACACGTGCGCGCGCCGCAGCCGTTCCAGCAGATCCCGCACCGCGGCGGCATTCGCCTTGTTGTCCAACGTCTTCGAGCCGGTGACGAAGAAGCTGTCCGGCTTCACGTAGCCGGTGCCGTCGACCAGCACGCGGGCGCCGCCGACCTCGGCCTGCGCGGCATAGGGATCCCAGACCGTCCAGGCGTCGACGCGACCGGTGGACAGGGCGGCGAGCGCGTCGGCGGGCTGCAGGTACTGCGGCTCGATATCGCTGAAGCTGAGCCCGTTCTTGGTCAGCACCGACAGCAGGTGGTAGTGCGCGGAACTGCCCTTGGTGACCGCGATCTTCTTGCCGCGCAGGTCCTTCGGGTCCTTGATGGCCGAATCCTTGGGCACGATCACGGCGTTGCCGGCGACGCCGGAGTCGTAGGATCCGACGATCTTGATCTGGGATTTGGCGGCCGCGGCGAACACCGGCGGCGCGTCCCCGACCCCGCCGAAGTCGACCGACCCCGAGTTGATGCCCTCGAGCAGCGGCGGACCGGCCGTGAAGGTGGACCATTCGATCTTGTACGGCAGGTTCTTGATCTCTCCCGACACCTCGAGCTGGGCTTGCAGCGCCAGGCCCTTCTGGTCACCGACGTGCAGGGTCACCTGGGACAGATCCACCGAACCGTCCGCGTTCACGCCCTTGGTGTCGTCATTGCCCGAGGAGCACGCCGCGCCCGCGAGGGTCGCGGCGACCGCCAGGGCGGCGAACAGGCGCTTGGTCTTCATTCGGTGGTTCCTTCCGGGGTGACGCCCAGCTCGGCGAGCAGAGCCGCTCGCAGAGCCTGGAATTCGGGATGGTCGCGCCGCCGGGGGCGCGGCAGGTCGATGGGCAGCTCGCGGCCGATACGCCCGCCGTCGAGCACCAGGGCGCGGTCGGCCAGCAGCAGCGCCTCGTCCACGTCGTGGGTGACCAGCAGGACCCCGGGCCGGTGCCGGGCCCACAGGTCCAGCACCAGGCCGTGAATCGTGATGCGGGTCAGGGCGTCCAGGGCGCTGAAGGGTTCGTCGAGCAGCAGCAGATCCGGTTCCCGGACCAGGGCTCGGGCCAGCGACGCGCGCTGGGCCTCGCCGCCGGAGAGGGTCAGCGGCCAGGCCCCGCCGCGCTCGGCCAGGCCGACCTCGGC
>NZ_JBSGCY010000051.1:0-41799 GCF_053602115.1 Nocardia sp. NPDC004582
GGGTCCGGGTGGCGGAGCGGAGGCGGGGGCCGGGGCCGGCGAGGTGGAGGCGACCGGCTGCTGCGAGGTGCTGGGGGCCGGACCGGCGGGGGCCTCGGGACCGCCGCGACTGTTCCACCCCTCCCGCAGGGTGCCGCCGATCAGCGCGACCACCATGCCCAGCGACAATACGATCAGTCCGGCCAGCATCTTCGGCGACATCGCCCCCGGTGCGCTCAGACCCGGGGTGCCTTCGGCGGACCCTTCGTCCGCCACCTCGGGTCTGTCCTGCACCGCGCCCACCGTCACCCGGGAACTCCTTCGGTCGAAGCGATAGCCGTAGATCCGAAAAGCCACTCCTTCAGGCACGCTACACAGATTTGCGGATTTGCAGAACCTTCCACATGATAAGGAAATCGTTCCAGGTGGATATCTTTTCCAACTGATTGCCAATAAATAGCTCCCGCTGCCGGCGGTCACTCCATGGTGATCACCACCTTGCCGAACGGGTCACCCTCCATGAAGTAGCGGTAGGCCTCGACCGCCTGCTCGAACGGGAAGACCCGGTCGATGACCGGGCGCACCTCGTGCTCGGCCAGCGCGGCGTTCATCGCCTCGAAATCCGCCCGGCTGCCCACCGCGATGCGGCGAATCGACACGAACTTGCCCCCGAACAGGCTCGGCGGCTGCGGCTGTCCGGGCGCCGGCGCGAACGCCCCGATCAGGGTCACTTGCGCGTTGTACGCCGCGGCGGCAACGGATTTGGGCAGCGTGGGCATGCCGACGGCCTCCACCGCGTGCTGGACGCCCTCGCCGCCGGTGAGCTCGAGCACCGCCCGCTCCCAGTCCGGCACCTGGACCCGATCGATCACCTCGTCGGCGCCCAGTTTCCGCAACCGCTCCGCCTTCTCGGTGGAGGACGTGATCGAAATGACCCGCGCGCCCAGCATGGTGGCGTGCTGCACCGCCGCCAGCGCCACCGTCCCGGTGCCGGTGGTCAGCACGGTCTCCCCCGGTCCCGCCGGAACCGGCTTGGTCAGCGCGGCCCAGGCGACCAGCCCCGCGCAGGTCAGCGACGCCGCCTCCGCATCGGTGAGGTGCGCGGGCACATGGACCACCGAATCCTCCTCCAGCAGTACGTAGGTGGCGAGCCACCCGTCGTGCGTCGCCCCGTACTGCTGGGCGGACTCCGCCTGCCGCTGCGGGCCGTCGACCCAGGAGACGAAGTAGGTGCCGGCCACCCGGTCGCCGATCGCGGCGCGGGTCACCTGATCACCCCGCGCGATCACGTCGCCGACCCCGTCGACCAGCGGCACGACGCCGGGACGGGCGGGCAGCACATAGCTGCCCTCCATCAGCATGATGTCGCGCCGGTTGAGCGCGGTGGCGCGCACCCGCACCACGATCTGACGCGGGCCCGGCACCGGAATCTCCTGTGCCCGGGTGGTCAGCCCGGCGCGGCCGCGCCGCGATTCCAGTTGGTAGGCAATGCCGTTCATGGTCTTCTCCGTGGGGATCGAGTCCGGTTGTCGAGAAGCGAGTCTGTGCGGTCGGGCGAATCCGTGCGATTCCCTCCAGGGAATGATCGGATGGCCGTCCACGTCATTCCCTCGAGGGAATCGCGTGCCCGCATCCCGGTCCGCACAGTGGAGGTATGACAACCATGGCCGTGGCGACGACGACACCCTTCGCCCAGGAATTGCGCGGCTGGCGCACGCGGCGACGGCTCAGCCAGCTGGATCTGGCCATCGCGGCCGAGACCAGCCAGCGGTATCTGAGCTTCCTGGAGCAGGGCCGTTCGCATCCCGGGCGGACCATGGTGGTGCGGCTGGCAGAGGTGCTCGGGTTGTCCCTGCGCGAACGCAACGCGCTGCTGCTGACGGCCGGGTATGCCCCCGTGTTTCCCGAATCCTCCTTGGACGCACCGGAACTCGGCGCGGTCAGGCACGCCCTCGACACCATCCTGCAGGGGCACCTGCCGTATCCGGCGGTGGTGACCCGGCCCTTCGGGGTGCTGGTGGCGGCGAATCCGGCCTTCGAGCTGCTGACCGAGGGCAGCGCGCCGGAACTGCTGAAGTCACCGGTCAATGTGCTGCGCCTGGCCCTGCATCCGGGCGGCCTGGCCCGGCGGGTGGTGAACCTGCCGGAGTGGGGTCGCCACATCACCGACAGCCTGCGCAATCGGGCGGTCCGCAGCCCCGATCCGGCGCTGGACGCGCTCATCGCCGAGCTCGAGGGCTATCTGCCGCCGGTGGATCCCGGGCCCGGGCACCTGGGTTTCGCGGTGCCGCTGCGACTCCGGTCCGAGGCCGGTGAGCTGCGGCTCATCACCACCCTCACCTCGTTCGCGACGGCCACCGACATCACCCTGTCGGAACTGCACCTGGAGGCGTTCCTGCCCGCCGACCAGGCCAGCGCCGATCTCCTGCGGGCGCGCTTCGCCGCGGAGTAGTGCTTGCGACCTCAATACTCGTAGACGTATATTCGTAGACGAGTAAGGAGGTGCCGGATGGCCCGCAAGCGCAAGGTCGCCAATCTGATGGGCCTGGCGGTGCTGTCCGCCGTCGTACTCCAACCCATGCACCGGTACGAGATCGCCGCGCGGTTGCGGGCCTGGGGCAAGGACAGCGATATGAGCATCAAATGGGGATCGCTCTACACCGTCGTCGACAACCTCACCAAGCACGGCTTCCTCGAGATCATCGGCAGCGAGCGCGACGGCGCGCGGCCCGAACGCACCATCTACCGCATCACCGAGGCCGGCCGCGCCGAACTCGTCGACTGGACGCGGGAACTCGTCGCCGAACCCGAACGCGAGCAGCGCCGGTTCATGGCCGGGCTCTCGGTCGTGTCGGTGCTGCCGCCCGACGAGGTCATCGACCTGCTGACGCGGCGAATCACCAAGCTGGAGAGCAGCATCGCCGAGATCCGCGCCCAGATGGCCGCTCTGGAAGGCTCATTGCCGCGCCTTTTCCTGGTCGAAGACGATTATGAGCTGGCCATGCTCATCGCGGAGGCCGAGTGGGCCCGCGCCCTGCGCGATTCGCTCGCCGACGGCAGCTTCCCCGACACCGAGGGCTGGCGGGCCTGGCATCGCGACGGCGTCCTCCCGCCCGACCTCGCCGAACTGGCGGAAGCGGAAGGGGGAGCGTCCACACCGCACACTCAGCACGACTGACATCAGCACGACTGATAACGGACCGGGCCCCGGCGAGGGTGCTGCAACACCGCCGCCGAAGCCCGGGAACACACCGTCTCGAACCGCGTCCGTGCAGGCGAACCCGGCACCGAGTTTGGCAACTACAGGATAACTGGGTTCTCCACGCGCGGGACGGTTCGGGGTTTTCGGCAAGCCTTCGAACACTTCTCGGGAGAGACCCATGTCCACACCCATGCGTTCTGCGATCATCATCGGCGGCGGCATCTCCGGCCCCGTCACCGCCACCGCCCTGCACCGGGCCGGAATCGACGCCACCGTCTTCGAGGCCTATCCGGGTCCCGCCTACGGCATCGGCGCGAACCTCGCCCTCGCACCCAATGGCGTCGCCGCCCTCGACCTGGTCGGGGCCGGAGATCCGGTGCGCGCCAAGTCGATACCCATCAGCCGCCCCATGATGTCGGTCAACAACAAGCGGTTTCCGCTGCCCGGACTGGCCGACATCGAGCCCCTGCGCGTGATCGACCGCTCCGACCTGCACGAGATCCTGCACGACACCGCCGTCGCGGCCGGGGTGCGCTTCGAATACGACAAGCGGCTGGTCGAGGTGGAGGAGCACGCCGGCGGCGTCACCGCCGTCTTCGCCGACGGCAGCAGCGCCACCGCGGACGTGCTCATCGGCGCCGACGGCATCCGCTCCACCGTGCGCACCCTGGTCGACCCGAACGCGCCCGGACCCACCTACCTGCGCATGCTCGGCTTCGGCGCGTACACCGATGTCCCCCTGGAACTGGAGCCGGAGACCATGGCCTTCTCCTTCGGCAAGCGGGCCTACTACCTGTACTGGGCCATGCCGGACGGCCGGGTCGCGTGGGGCGCGAATCTGCCTGCCGAGCAGTACTACTCGCTCACCGAGGCGCGCGCCGTCCCCACCGAACAATGGCTGCGCACCCTGCGCGAGACCTATGCCGGGGACGTGCCCGGTGAGCGGCTGGCCGAAGCCACCACCGCGGCCCAGCTGCAGGTGATCGGCGCGCTGCACGTCATGCCGCGGGTGCCGCACTGGCACCGGGGTCGCATGGTGCTCACCGGGGATGCCATCCACGCGCCCAGCAACACCTCCGGACAGGGGGCATCACTGGCCATCGAGAGCGGCATCGAGCTGGCCCGCTGCCTGCGCGACATCGACGATCCGGCACTGGCTTTCGCCACCTACGAGGCGCTGCGGCGGCCGCGGGTGGAGGGCGTCGCGGCCCGGGTGGCGCGCATGAACCAGACCAAGGCGGCCGGGCCGGTCGCCCGGATGGCCATGCAGCTGATGATGCCGATCATGTTCAAGCGGATGGATCCGGAGAAGATGCTCGGCGGCGAGCAGCGGTTCCGGATCGATTGGGACGCCACGGTGCGACCCGCGGCGGTCAACGCCTGATCGGACTCGATGTGATCGCCTGATCGAACTCAGTGGCCGACCGGCAGCACGTCGGGCCGGTCGGCCTCGTCCAGGAGTTTGGTGGCGATATTGTCGATGGCCTGATCCAGCAGCGCCCGATCCACCGGATCGGTGGAATCCCAATCGGTGAGCTGACTTTCGAGCCACCGTTTCCACGCGATCCGGACCCGGTCCACTTCCTGGACGCCCTTGTCGGTGAGGACGAGCTCGCCGCCGGCGCGGCGCAGCAGCCCCTCGCGCTCCGCCTTCACGTACACCGGATCGATCAGTTCCGCCGGGATCCAATGGGTCCGGGCGATGTCGTCGAGGGTGGCGGTGCCGCGCAACCGGTTGTACATGTGCACCTGCCCCAGCGCCCAGGCCTCGTCCCGGCCCAGTGAACTGCCCGCTGCCGCGAGGATTCCCGGATCCGGCACGGTATTGTCGCGCACCTTGCCCAGCACCCGTGCGACACAGCGCTCGAGCTGCACGAGCCGGTCGGCGGAGTCCGGCACCGAGAACTGCTCCCCCACGTCGGTGGCCTCGGCGCGCGCACTGTCGCGCAGCGTGACCTGCTTCAGGAACCACGCCACCACGAAGCCGAGCACCGCCACCGGCACCACCCAGCGGAAGACGAAGTCGATCGAATCGGCGTAGGCGTGGATGATCGGCGCGGCCTGCCGCGGCGGCAGTTCCCGCAGCAGCGCCGGACTCTGCGCGACCTGCGGCGGCACCCGCGACTCGAGCAGCGCCGCTTCCAGATTCGGGCGCAGCTGATTGGAGTACAGCGTGCCGAACACCGTGGTGCCGAACGCGCTGCCGATGGTCCGGAAGAAGGTGACCCCGGAGGTCGCGGTCCCCAGATCCGAGTACGGCACGCTGTTCTGCACGGCGATGGTCAGCACCTGCATGGCCAGACCGACGCCCAGGCCCAGGATCAGCATGTACAGCGACATCAACCAGACGCTGGTACCCGGCCCCATGGTCGACATGAGGTAGAGGCCCGCGGCCATCACCGCGCACCCGATGATCGGAAAAGCCTTGTAGTGCCCCGTCTTCCCGACGATATTGCCGGACAGGATGGAGGTGAAGAACAACCCGACCACCAGCGGCAGCGTGCGCAGCCCGGACGCGGTGGCCGAGACGCCGTCCACGTACTGCAGATACGCGGGCAGGTAGGTCATGGCCCCCAGCAGCGCGAAGCCGACGATGAAGCTCAGGATCGAGCAGACGGTGAACACATTGCTGCGGAACAGGTGCATGGGCAGCATGGGTTCGCGCGCCCGGAACTCCGCGGCCACGAAGGTGGCCAGCAACGCCGCGGCCGCCAGGAACAAGCCGATGATGGTGGGCGAGGTCCACGCGTATTCCTGTCCGCCCCACTCCAATCCGAGGATCAGGCAGGTGACGCCGACGGCGACCAGCGCGATGCCCAGGTAGTCCACGATCGGCTTCACCACGGCCCGGGTCATGGGGATGGTCCGGGCGGCGGCCGCGATCATGACGACGGCGAGCGGGACGTTCACGTAGAAGCACCACCGCCAGCTCAGGTGGTCGGTGAACAGGCCACCCAGCGTCGGCCCGAGCACGGTGGTGATGCCGAAGACCGCGCCCAGCGCGCCCTGATACTTGCCGCGTTCGCGCAGCGGGATGACGTCGGCGATGAGCGCCATGGAGGTGACCATGAGCCCGCCCGCGCCCAGGCCCTGGATGGCGCGGGCCACGATGAGCAGCGTCATGCCGTGCGCGAGCCCGGCGATCATGGAGCCGATGATGAAGACGGCACCGCTGATCTGGAAGACCAGCTTGCGGCCGAACAGGTCACCGAACTTGCCGGACAGGGCGGTGGCGATGGCCTCGGCCACCAGGTAGGAGGTGACCACCCAGGCCATGTGCCCGGCCCCGCCGAGATCCGCCACGATGGTGGGCAGCGCGGTGGAGACGATGGTGGAGTCCAGCGCGGCCATCAGCATGCCGAGCGCGACGGTGCCGAAGACGACGTTCCTTCGGCCCCGGCTCAGCGGCGGCGGTGGGACAGGCTTGGCGGCGGTGACGCTGGCACCGGTCATCGGCCCAGTATGTGGCGCTCACCAGCGAAGATGCGGCAACGACACGGCAAACCGGGCATTGCGGGAGACAATCGGCGCGTTCGGTCTACCACTGGAACTTACTCTGCAGTAAGGTCGGGGCATCCGAGTGCGGACCCGCACTGCGAACCCCGAACCTGCGAGGTCAACAGCCATGGCATGGAAGCCCAGCGATATCCCCGACCAGACCGGGCGCACTGTCGTCATCACCGGAGCCAACGGCGGGCTCGGCGAGCAGACCACCAAGGTACTCGCGGGCAAGGGCGCGACCGTGATCATGGCCTGCCGCAATGCCGCCAAGGCCCAGGCGGTGGCCGACCGCATCGACGGCGACGTGCGGGTGGCGGGCCTGGACCTGGCCAGCCTGGACTCGGTCCGGCGGTTCGCCGAGAACACCGGCGAGTTCGACGTCCTGATCAATAACGCGGGCCTGATGAACATTCCGTTCTCGCGGACCCAGGACGGGTTCGAAACCCAATGGGGCGTCAATCATCTCGGTCACTTCGCCTTGACCGGGCTGCTGCTGGACAAGATCGGCGACCGGGTGGTGACGCTGGCCTCGATCGCCCACAAGCAGACCCCCAAGCTGTGGATCGACGATCTCAACTACGAGCACCGCCGCTACCAGCGCAACCTCGCCTACGCGCAGGCCAAGCTGTCCAACCTGATGTTCGCGCGGGAACTGCAGAACCGGCTCGCCGCGGCCGGCTCGGCCAAGCGCTCCTACGCCGTGCACCCCGGCGTCTCGGCCACCGACCTGTTCGCCCGGACCGAAACCCCCCTGGACAAGATCTCCAAGCCGTTCATCCGGATCATCGGCCAGTCGCCGTTCCACGCGGCCTACTCCTCGCTGTTCGCGGCGACCGAGACCGACGCCGACCCGAACACCTACTGGGGTCCGACCCGCTTCTTCGGCAGCCAGGGCCCGGTCGAGGCCTCGCCGTCCAGCAAGATCTCCCGGGATCCGGAACTGCTGCGCCGGCTGTGGGAGGAATCCGAGCGTTTGACCGGGGTCACATTCAAGTTCTGATCGACAACCTGCCTACTACGGCACCCGTAGTAGGCAGGTACCGTGGAGTGCGTGTCCGCTCCCCAACGCCGCCCGGCCCTGATCGTGTTCGTGGTCGTGGCGTTCACGGCGTGCCTCGGTCTGGGCTACTGGCAGTGGACCCGATTCGAATCGGGCGGCGGCACCTATCAGAATCTCGGCTACGCGCTGCAGTGGCCGCTCTTCGCCGGATTCGTGATCTGGGCCTATGTCCGCTTCGTGCGGCTCGAGAAGGAAGCCGGGGAGCACGAAACCCCGGCCATCGAGCCCGGAACCGAGGCCACGCCCCGCCCCCGCCGCCCGAAACCGGCCGCACCGCGCGAGATTCCCGCGGGCCTGCTGCCGGAGCGCCCCCAGGCCGCCCGGGACGAGGATCCAGAGCTCGCCGAATACAACAGGTATCTGGCCGACCTGCACGCCCGCGACATGGACGACCAGGTCCGTGACGCCGGACTGCACCACATCGAGAGGAGCGCCGGTTGAGCGCCAGCGACAATTCCGCCCCCGTCGCCACCGAGACCACCGCGCCGGCGTCCCGCCCGCTCGGTTCGGCCGCGCCCGAGAAGATCCGCGGCGCGCTGACCCGCTACCGCGTGCTCGCCTACATCACCGGCATCTGGCTGCTGGTGCTGTGCGGTGAGATGGTCTACAAGTACCTGCTCCTCGACGACAGCAGCACCGCCCCGCACTGGCTGTTCTACATCGGCCAGGTGCACGGGCTGTTCTACATGCTGTACCTGGTCTTCACCATCGACCTGGGCATCAAGGCCCGGTGGCAGCCGCTGACCACCTTCCTGACCTGCCTGGCCGGCACCATCCCGTTCCTGTCCTTCGTGTTCGAGCACAACCGGACCCGCGAGGTGAAAGCGGCCTTCGGCCTCTAGCGGATACGCGAACAGACGAAAGGGGTTCGAGGACTTGATCCTCGAACCCCTTTCTCGTCTGCCGTGATTCAGTTCTCGTCAGCCGTGACTCACTGACCGGCCAGGGCCGCCAGCGCGGGCAGCAGCTGCCGCAGGGCGCGGCCGCGGTGCGAGGCGGCGTCCTTCTCGGCCGGGGTGAGCTGGGCGGAGGAGAGCTCGCCGCCGTCCGGGAAGAACAGCGGGTCGTAGCCGAAACCGCCGTCGCCCACCGGCTTCCGGCCGATGACGCCCGGCCATTCGCCGCGCACGACTGCCTCGACGCCGGCGCCGACCAGGGCGCAGGCCGACACGAAGCGGGCCCCGCGACGCTCGTCGGGGACGTCGCCGAGCTGGGCCAGCAGCAGGGTGTTGTTGGCCTCGTCCTGGCCGTGGGTGCCCGACCAGCGGGCCGAGAGCACCCCCGGCATGCCGTTGAGCGCATCCACCTCGAGACCGGAATCGTCCGCGACACAGGGCAATCCGGTGGCGGCGAAACCATCGCGGGCCTTGAGCAGGGCATTGCCCTCGAAGGTCGGCTCGGTCTCGGGGGCCTCGGCGTAGGGCTCCACATCGTTCAGGCCGACGAGCTCGATGCCCGCGACGCCGGCCTCGTCCAGGATGCGGCGCAGCTCGTTCAGCTTCTTGGCATTGCGGCTGGCGACCAGGACCCGGGTCATCGCTTCTTGGATTCCTCGGGCTCGGGCAGCACGCCCGGGTACGGCAGCGCGAGGGCTTCCTTCTGCACCACGAACAGCTGCTCGCAGCCCGCGAGCGCGGAATCCAGCAGCTTGTCCAGGGTGGAGCGCGGGAAGGTGGCGCCCTCGCCGGTGCCCTGGATCTCGACCAGGGTGCCGGTGTCGGTGGCGACCACGTTCATGTCGACCTCGGCGCGCGAATCCTCCTCGTAGGGCAGGTCCAGGCGCACGCGGCCGTCCACCACGCCCACGCTCACCGCGGCGATGGCGCAGGAGATCGGTTGCGGGTCGGCCAGTTTCCCGGCCGCGGCCAGATAGGTGATCGCGTCCGAGAGCGCCACGTACGCGCCGGTGATGGCGGCGGTCCGGGTGCCACCGTCGGCCTGCAGCACGTCGCAGTCCAGGGCGATGGTGTTCTCGCCGATCGCGGCCAGGTCGATGCAGGCGCGCAGCGAACGGCCGATCAGCCGGGAGATCTCCTGGGTACGGCCACCGACCTTGCCCTTCACCGACTCTCGGCCCGAGCGGGTGTGGGTGGCGGCGGGCAGCATGGCGTATTCGGCCGTCAGCCAGCCCAATCCGGAATCACGCCGCCACGGCGGGACACCGTCGGTGACGCTGGCGGTGCACATCACCCGCGTCTGCCCGAACTCCACCAGCACCGACCCGGCCGGGTGCGAAGTGAAACCCCGAGTGATCTTTACGTCGCGGAGTTGGTCATCCGCCCTGCCATCGGCTCGTTTCGACACGACGCACAGCGTAACGGGACGATCAGATGTCGAAGACCTCACCCGGGGACACGGCGTGTACGGGACCACTGAACACGGCCTTCGCCTCGGCGATGACGTCCTCGCGGGAGGTCCACGGCGGGATGTGGGTCAGCAGCAGTTCGCCGACGCCCGCGCGGGCCGCGATCAGGCCCGCCTCGTGACCGGAGAGATGGATGCCCGGCGGGCGGTTGGCCGGGTCGTGGGTCCAGGACGCCTCCGACAGCAGAACGTCTGCGCCGCTGGCCAACTCGAAGACCTCGTCGCACAGCGCGGTGTCGCCGGTGTAGACCAGGGTGCGGCCGGCCGCGGTGGTGATACGCAGGCCGTAGGACTCCGGCGGGTGGAACATGCGCCGCGCCTCGACGGTGTGGCCGGTGCCGAACGGCACCGGGACGCCCGCCTGCCAGGGCCGCATATCGATGACATCGGACCAGTCGTCGGTCTCGCCGCCGATCTCCGCGGAGGCGTTGCCGATCCGCAGCGAGGTGTCGGCCGGGCCGTGGACGACGGCCTTACCGGTCGGCGGATTCGGGTGGTAACGGCGCCACACCAGCAGGCCCGGCAAATCCAGGCAGTGGTCGGCGTGCAGGTGGGTGAGGAAGATGTCGACCTCGCCCGGATCCAGGTGACGCTGCAGCGCGCCGAGCACGCCGGGGCCGAAATCGATGACGGTCGGTGTCATATCCGGGCCGGTCAGCAGGTAACCCGACGCCGGGGAATCCGGGCCGGACACGCTGCCCGAGCACCCGAGGACGGTGAGGCGCATTCCCCCATGCTGCCACGCTGCATTCTCACTCAACGGAGGGATCCCCCAAATCGCCGACCGCGACCAGCGTCACCCCTACGACGCGAGACGGCCGGCGTCAGCCCCGCGACGATGACGACGTTCATGAGCAGAGAGTACCCATCCGGCAACCACTCCACCCACCGCCCCGAAAAGATGTCCTTGCCAAGAGATTTCCGGGTTGCTCGGGAGCACGCCCCACAGGATCGAGCCGTAGACGGCGAGCACCCCGAGCCCGACCGCGATCTGCACCACATTTCGCGAGAACCAGCCCCAGCAGATCAGATATGTGAGCCAGCCGAACACCAATCCCGAGGCGCCCACCGACACGGTGTGCGGCATGGCCGTCAGCCATACCCCCGCCCCCGCGATCACCCAGATGATGGCGGTCGCCGCGAGCCCGCGCCCGATCCCGGTGAGCAGCGTGAGCAGGCCGAGCACCAGCACCGGCAGCGTGTTCGCCAGCAGGTGCCCCCAATTGGCGTGCAGGACAGGCGCGAACAGGATGCCGGTCAGGCCATCGCCGGAACGCGGCCGCACCCCGTTCTGTTCGAGGCGGCCGCCGGACAGGCTGTCGACCGCTTCCACGCCGTACAGCAACGCGGTGAATCCCAACGTCAGCGCAATGGCGCGCTGCCACAGCGATTTCAGCGCGCCCGGCCCGGCCGCGGCGGCCGGAACGAGCTTGCGGCCCGCCGCCGGTTCGGCCGATTCCTTGCGCAGCCGCGCGATCCGCTCCGGATCGAACGACGCGCCCATGCCGCTGCCACCGCTCATGGCAAGACCTCCTAGCCCCGCCCCCGAGCGTACCGCCGGATCAGGCCCAGAGCTGGCCGTCGAGCTTCTCCTCCGCCTCCTCCAGCGTGCCGTCGTAGGCGCCGGTGGACAGGTATTTCCAGCCGCCGTCGGCGACCACGAAAGCGATATCGGCACGCCGCCCGGCCTTCTCGGCCTTCTTCGCCACCCCGAGCGCGGCGTGCAGGATCGCGCCCGTCGAGATGCCCGCGAAAATGCCCTCTTCCAGCACCAATTCGCGGGTGCGGCGGACCGCGTCGTAGGGGCCGACCGAGAAGCGGGAGGTCAGCACCGATTCGTCGTAGAGCTCGGGGACGAAGCCCTCGTCGAGATTGCGCAGGCCGTAGACCAGTTCGCCGTAGCGGGGCTCGGCGGCCACGATATCGATGCCCGGCACCTGCTCGCGCAGGAAGCGCCCGGTGCCCATGAGCGTGCCGGTGGTGCCGAGACCGGCCACGAAATGCGTGATCTCGGGCAGGTCGGCCAGGATCTCCGGGCCGGTGGTCTCGTAGTGCGCGAGCGCGTTGGCCGGATTGCCGTACTGGTAGAGCATCACCCAGTCCGGGTGCTCGGCCGCGATCTGCTTGGCCAGCGCCACCGCCTGATTGGAGCCGCCCGCGGCCGGGGAGTCGATGATCTCCGCGCCGAACATGGTGAGCAGCTGCCGCCGCTCCACCGAGGTGTTCTCCGGCATCACGCACACCAGCCGGTACCCCTTGAGCTTGGCCGCCATGGCCAGCGAGATACCGGTATTGCCGCTGGTCGGCTCGAGGATCGTGCAGCCGGGCGTGAGCCGCCCGTCGGCCTCGGCCGCCTCGATCATGCGCAGCGCCGGGCGGTCCTTGATGGAACCGGTCGGATTGCGGTCCTCGAGCTTGGCCCACAGGCGCACGTGCTCGTCACCGTCCCAGCGCGGGGACAGGTTCTTCAGACCCACCAGCGGAGTGTCGCCGAGGGTCGCGATCAGCGACTCGTAGCGGGCCACGGTCAGCGGGCCCCGCCGGCGACCGCGGGCAGGATGGTCACCGAGCCGCCCTCGGACACCTCGGTCTCCAGGCCGCCGGTGAAACGCACGTCCTCGTCGTCGACGTAGATATTGACGTAGCGCTTGAGCTTGCCGTCCTCGAGCAGCTTGGCCGCCATCCCGGGGTAGTTGGCCTCCAGGTCGGCGATGACGGCGGCCAGGGTCGCGCCCTGCGCCTGAACTCGCTTCTCGCCCTTGGTGATCGGGCGCATGATGGTCGGGATGGACACGGTGACCGGCATCGGGGGGACTCCTCTGTTCGGTGGACGGCTCGTCTGGTCCGGGCGAGCGGCTAGGCGGGGTAGGCGGCGACGATCTCGACCGGCTCCTCGGTGACGACGCCGTCGAGGATCCGGTAGCTGCGCAGCTCGTGCTCGTGCGGATCCCGGGTGGAGACCAGCACGTAGTGGGCATTCGGTTCGGAGGCGAAGGACACGTCGGTGCGGCTCGGATAGGCCTCGGTCGCGGTATGCGAGTGGTAGATCACCACCGGCTCCTCGTCGGCCGCGTCCAGCTCCCGCCACAGGCGCAGGTGCTCGTCGGAATCGAACTCGTAGAAGGTGGGCGAGCGGGCGGCGTTGATCATCGGCACGAACCGCTCCGGGCGATCGGAGCCCTCGGGACCGGCCAGGATGCCGCAGGCCTCGTCGGGATGGTCGGCGCGCGCGTGCGCGACCATCGCGTCCACCAAGTCCGCCCTGATCACCAGCACCGTCGCATCCTTCCGTCCACGCCCGAAGCACCCGGCCGAACGGCCGAAACGCTCCCGTCAACAGGTGAGAATATGCGGGTATTCCCGAAGCGGCCGGTCACCCGCGCGCGCCCGGGAGCGCGCGGGTCGCCTCACTCGCCGAACAGGTCGCGGTAGGACGGGATGCCCGCCACCGCCGTCGCGGACAGGATCGCGTCGACGATCGCCCGCTCCACACACACCGCGGCCGCCGTGCACAGCTGGTCCAGGATCAGCAGATCCGCGGGAAAGGCCGGGGGCAGTGGGACATTCGGCGGCTGCTCGGCCGCACCGGTGGCCAGCGCGAACAGGGTGTCGCCGTCCAGCGGGGAATGCGCGGGCCGGATGGCGCGGGCCAGGCCGTCGTGCGCGGTGGTGGCCAGGCGGCGGCAGGCCGCCGGATCCAGCGCCGCGTCGGTGGCGACCACGCCGATCGTGGTGTTGAGCACGGTGCCCTTCACCGCCAGCGCGTTCGCCGCGGTCAGCCGCGCGGCGGTGGGCGCGCGCAGCCCGAAGAACTCGGGACCGTCGGTGCCCGCACCCCACGGGAATCCGGTGCGCGGATCGAACACCGAGCCGACCGGATTGGCCACGATCACCGCGCCCACCGTCACGCCCGCGGCCGGACCGTCGGCGAAACGCACACTGGCCGTACCGATTCCGCCCTTGATCGAGCCCGCCCGCGCACCCACGCCCGCACCGGCCGAACCACGCGCGAACTCCGGCCCCGCGGCCTCGGCGGCCAGGAATCCGGCGTCGGCGTCGGGCCGGATGCCCCACGCGCCCACCGGAAGATCGAAGATGACCGCGCCGGGCACGATCGGCACCACCCGGGAGGGGTCGGCGGGATCCATCGGAATGCCCTCCCGATGCTCCTCCAGCCACCGCATGACGCCGTCGGCCGCGGCCAGGCCGTAGGCGCTGCCGCCGGTGAGCAGGATCGCGTTCGCCTGCCGCACAGTGTTTCCCGGATCCAGCAGGTCGGTCTCGCGGGTGCCGGGGCCGCCGCCGCGCACGTCCACCGCGGCGACCGCGCCGCCCGGCACCCGGACCACGGTACAGCCGGTAGCCGCGCCCTCGCCCAGGGTCGCGTTCGGATCCAGCAGGCTGTGGTGCCCGACCAGCACCCCGCCGACGTCGGTGATCGAATTACGTGGTCCCGCAGTACTGTTCACGGCACATCCTCCTCGGTGACCGGGTCCGGCTCGGTGCCCACGCTAGCGTCGGCAGGCGCGCTACGGCGCGAGCGCCTGGATCAGCGAGTCCTGCATCCAGGTGAGCCAGTGGTAGACCTCGAGGCTCGGGCCGCGGGGGTCGTCATCCGGGAAATGCTCGGGCGTGTCGGCGTCGATGTCGAGGGCCGTGCCCAGCGCCAGCCGGACGTCGTTGAGGGCGGTGAGCCAGGCGTCGGCCTGTTCGGGGTTGATGACGATGCGGCCGCCGTGCGGGGGCAGCGTTTCCAGGACGACCCGGCCCGCGGCCACCTTGGATTCGATGATCTCCGGCTCGTGCAGGCTGCGCAGCGCGCTGTTGAGGTCGGCGCGCTCGGCGTCGGGGGAACCGGGTTCGGGCCGGTGGAAGTCCGGCAGCAGCCGGGCCAGCCGCGGGTCGGCGGGCGGGGTCGAGTTGCCCAGCTGTAACCCGGTCAGCGCCGCGAGATCGTCCTCGGGGGCCGATTCGGCCCGATCGGTCAGCAGTCCGGCGACCGCGCCGACCAGGGAACGCAGGACGTCCGCCTCGTGGGCGTCCATTTCCGAACGCAGCTTCAGCCCGCCCAGGGAGTTCTTTCTGCTCCACTTCCGCACGGGTTCACCGTAGTCGCCTCGGTCACTCGTCACGTTGCATGGTGGCCCACAGCCCGGCGGCGTGCAGCCGTTGGACGTCGTGCTCCATCTTGTCGCGCGAACCGGCGGACACCACGGCCTTGCCATCGTTGTGGACCTTCAGCATCAGCTCGGTTGCCTTACCTTTGCTGTAGCCGAAGAGCTTCTGGAAAATATAGGTCACGTAGTGCATGAGATTGACCGGATCGTCCCATACGACGGTGACCCAGGGCCGATCCTCTGCTTCCAGAATCTCGGAGTGTTCAATGGCCTCCGGTGTCGCCTGTGCCGACGACAGTGTCACATCGACGCCCGCCGTACCGGCGGCCATCTCGACAACGTCTTCTCTACACAGACCCATATCAACCAGGGTACGACTCGACGCCGATGAAACAACAGCCCAGCCGACACGCCGATCGGGCCGGGGGCGTGGCGCCGACATCCACGTAGCGCGGAGTCCGGGAGGCGAGCCCGGGTGTGCTTACAGTGGGGATCGTGATCATCGCTGACGGACTGACCAGTACCGCCTTGCTGACGGACCAGTACGAGCTCACCATGCTGGCCGCCGCGCTGGCCGACGATTCGGCGCAGCGGCAGTGCACCTTCGAGGTGTTCGCCCGGCGATTGCCGAACGGCCGTCGTTATGGTGTGGTCGCGGGGACCGGGCGATTGCTGGCCGCCCTGGACGAATTCCGTTTCGGCGAGCCCGAACTCGCGGTCGCGGCCAAGTTCCTCGACGATCGCACCCTGGAATGGTTGCGCGACTATCGCTTCGGCGGCCAGATCGACGGCTATCGCGAGGGCGAGCTGTTCTTCCCCGGCTCCCCCATCGTCACCGTGCGCGGCACCTTCGCCGAATGCGTCCTGCTGGAGACCCTCATTCTCTCCATCTACAACCACGACAGCGCCATCGCCGCCGCGGCCGCCCGCATGGTCAGCGCGGCCGGCGGCCGCCGCATGATCGAGATGGGCTCGCGCCGAACCCACGAACTCGCCGCCCCCGCCAGCGCCCGCGCCGCCTACCTGGCCGGCTTCGACGCCACCTCCAATCTGGAGGCCGCCCGCAGCTTCGGGGTGCCCAGCGCCGGGACCAGCGCGCACGCATTCACCCTGCTGCACAGCGGCCGCGACGGCGCGCACGAGGCGGCGGCCTTCCGCAGCCAGGTCGAGGCCCTGGGCGTGGGCACCACGCTGCTGGTGGACACCTTCGACATCACCCGCGGCGTGGCCACCGCCATCGAGGTCGCGGGCCCCGAATTGGGCGGGGTGCGTATCGATTCCGGCGATCTGGGCGTGCTCGCCCGGCAGGTGCGCGAACAGCTCGACGCCCTGGGCGCCCTCCGCACCCGCATCGTGGTGTCCGGCGACCTGGACGAATACGCCATCGCCGCGCTGCGCGCCGAACCGGTCGACGTCTACGGCGTCGGCACCTCGCTGGTCACCGGCTCCGGCGCGCCCACCGCGGGCATGGTCTACAAGCTGGTCGAGGTGGAGGGCGTCCCGGTCGCGAAACGCAGCTCCCACAAGGAGTCTCGCGGCGGCACCAAGCGCGCCGTGCGGCTGTCCCGCGACACCGGCACCGTGGTCGAGGAGATCGTCTACCCGGCCGTCGCGGACCGCCCCGAATCCGGCCGCTTCGAGGTCCGCGACCTCCAGGTTCCCCTGGTCCGCGACGGCAAGGTGCTGCCCGGCCTGCCCACCCTGGCCCAGAGCCGCGAACTGGTCGCGAAGGGCCTGATCAGTCTGCCCTGGGAGGGTCTGAAGCTGTCGGCGGGCGAACCGGCGATCCCGACGACCTTCCAGAGCTGACCCGCCGGCGCCGCTGGACATCGAGCAGCACCACGATGGCCACCGCCGCCGCGACCGCGAAGGGCGCGGCATGCAGGGCCGGATACAGCACCCCGTGCGCACGCACCGTCCCGTCGACCAACCCCAGTCCGACCGAGGCCAGCACGAAATAGCAGAACAGCAGTACCGCGGTGACGACAGCGCGCCTCATGGGAATCCCCCGACTCGGGCCCGGGCCGCGTGGACCGGCCGACGGCCGAGCGGCACAATGCGATACGAGACTCGAACCACTGTGGTTCACCCTGGCCCCGGGAGGCAGTCCATGAGCCGAGCCCTGATCGTCGTCGACGTCCAGAACGACTTCTGCGAGGGCGGGTCGCTGGCCGTGGCGGGCGGCGCGGCCGTGGCCGAACGCATCACCGACTATCTGGGCGTCTCCGACTACGCGGCGATCGTCGCCACCCGCGACTTCCACATCGACCCGGGCGCGCACTTCTCCGAACAGCCCGACTACGTCGACACCTGGCCGCCGCACTGCCGCGTCGGCACGCCCGGCGCGGAGTTCCACCCCGCCCTCGACACCACCGCGATCCAGGAGATCTTCTCCAAGGGCGCCTACACCGCCGCCTACTCCGGCTTCGAGGGCACCGCCACCGACGGCGACACCGCCCTGGACGCCTGGCTGCGCGACCGCGGCATCGACGCCGTCGACGTCTGCGGCATCGCCACCGACCATTGCGTCCGCGCGACCGCCCTGGACGCCCGCGCGGCGGGCTTCGACACCCGCGTGCTGCTCGGCCTCACCGCCGCCGTCTCCCCCGTCACCCTGGCCACCGCCCTCGACACGCTCCGCGCCTCGGGCATCGAACTCGCGGGAACCATGGAGAGCTGACCGGCTCGCACGCCCGGTAGCCGCCACCACGCCGGATGAGCCGTCCCTCCCGGCGAGGCACGGTCGATCCCCGGCCGGATCGGCGGAAATCAGTCCTCCGGAACCCGCGCGGCGAGGTTTGCGCGGGGGTTGTCGGCTGGGCGCAGTAATCTGGCCGCCGTGCCCGAACTGCCTGCCGTTCCGAAATTATTGGCCACCGCTGTGCAGGCGTTGGGAGGTAAGGAGCGCAAGGGGCAGCAGACGATGGCCGCGGCCGTCGCGCACGCCATCGACACCGGTGAGCATCTGGCGGTGCAGGCGGGGACAGGTACCGGTAAGTCGCTCGCGTATCTGGTCCCGAGTCTGCGCCACGCGGTGCGGACGGGCCGGACCGTGGTGGTGTCCACCGCGACCATCGCGCTGCAACGGCAGCTGGTGGATCGGGATCTCCCGCGGCTCGCCGACGCGCTGTCGACCGATCTGGGACGGGTCCCGCAGTTCGCGATCCTCAAGGGGCGCAACAACTATCTGTGCCTGAACAAGATCAACAGCGCGATTCCGGACGAGCCGGAGCAGGAACTGTTCGACGCGTTCGCCATCTCGAAGCTGGGCCGCGAGGTGCAGCGGCTCAACGAATGGGTCTCCGACACCGAGAACGGCGACCGCGACGAGCTCGCCCCGGGCGTCACCGATCGCGCCTGGCGGCAGGTGAGCGTCAGTTCCCGGGAATGCGTGGGCAAGTCCCGCTGCGCGTTCGGCCAGGACTGCTTCGCGGAGAAGGCGCGCGCCGAATCCGCCCAGGCCGACGTGGTGGTGACCAATCACGCGCTGCTGGCCATCGATGCCATCAGCGGCATCCAGGTGCTGCCCGAACACGACGTGGTGGTCGTGGACGAGGCGCACGAGCTGGTCGACCGGGTGACCGGCGTGGCCACCGCCGAACTGTCCACCGGCGGCATCAGCGCCGCCGCCAAACGCTGCGCCAAGCTCATCGACGAACAGGAAGTGGACCGCCTCGAGGGCGCGGCCGAGGCCTGGCACGGTCTGCTCGACGACCTGCAGCCCGGCCGCTGGGACCGGATGCCCGACGGCGCGGCCCCGGTGCTGGCGCTGATCCGCGACGCGGCCTGGAACGCCCGCACCGCGCTGGCCCCGCAGGGCGGTCAGGCCGCCGATCCGGAGTCGGCGGCGGCCCGCAATCAGGCGCTGGCCGCGGTGGAGGAGGTGCACGACGCCGCGGTCCGGGTGCTGACCACCTTCGAGGAGGCCGATCCGGCCGCGCACCGCGATGTGGTCTGGCTGTCCTCGGAGGAGATCCGCGGGGTGCCGCGCCGCACCCTGCAGATGGCCCCGCTGTCGGTGGGCGGCCTGCTGCGCAGCCGCCTGTTCGGCACCGCCACCGTGGTGCTCGCCTCGGCGACGCTGCAGATCGGCGGGTCATTCGACAATCTGGCGGTGACCTGGGGGCTGCCGCCGCAGTCGTCGGCGGTGGTGGATCCGGCGCTGGCCCATGGCGCCGAGGCCCCCTCGGACGAGAAGGCGCTGCGCTGGAATTCGCTGGACGTGGGATCGCCGTTCGATCACGCCAAGTCCGGAATCCTGTATGTGGCAAAGCATCTGCCCGCGCCGGGCCGGGACGGGCTGCCGCAGTCCTACCTGGACGAGATCGAACGTCTCATTCGCGCGGCGGGCGGGCGTACCCTCGGGCTTTTCTCGTCGATGCGAGCGGCCAAGGCGGCCACCGAGATTCTGCGTGAACGGCTCGATACGCCGGTGTTGTGCCAAGGTGACGACGCGACCGGCGCACTCGTCCGGAAATTCGCCGACGACCCGGAAACCTCACTGTTCGGAACACTTTCGCTGTGGCAGGGCGTCGATGTCCCGGGGCCGTCGCTGAGTCTGGTGATCCTGGACCGTATTCCGTTCCCGCGCCCGGACGATCCGCTGCTGGTGGCCCGCCAGCGGGCGGTCGAATCGCGGGGTGGCAATGGTTTTCTGTCGGTCGCGGCCAATCACGCGGCCCTGCTGCTGGCACAGGGCACGGGCCGGCTGCTGCGCAGTGTGGACGATCGCGGCGTTATCGCAATTCTGGATTCGCGACTCGCCACGGCGCGCTATGGCGGTTATCTCCGAGCATCATTACCACCTTATTGGGAAACATCCGATCCCCAAGTTGTGACAAAAGCTCTCGAACGACTGACAAATAGTGTCGCACAATTGAAATGACCTGTGAGAACCCTCACAGGAGTAGCTCCTACTTCCGGGCAGAAGTAAATTGGATTTCGATACTCCGGTGAACCCCCAATTCCCACATCGGATGTGTCCGTAGTCCCCGCGCCAAGCCCTGCACGCGGCGCGGGGACCCGAAACTCTCCAATAGGGTTCGCGCTACTTCACCGCGAGGGTGATGAGCGCGGCCACCACGCCGAGCGCGATCGCGCCGGCACTCCAGGCCAGTCCCTGACGCTGCCACGGACGGCCCGCGTCGAGCGAGATCCGGCCCGGGCCCGAGAAGGCGAAGGCGACCGCCGCGAGGCCGTAGACCGCGGGCAGCTCCCACATCGCGAAGCCGCCGCTCCAGGCCGTGTTCACCGCGTTGATCATGGTGCCCAGCACGATGGCCGCGGCCAGTGGCGTCAGCAGGCCCAGCGCCAGCAGCAGGCCGCCGGCCACCTCGCTCAGGCCGGCCAGGGTGGCGAAGAACTTGCCCGGGTCGTAGCCCATGCCCGCGAACGCGCCCGCGGTGGCGTCCAGGCCGTAGCCGTTGAACCAGCCGAACAGCTTCTGGCTGCCGTGCACGGCCAGCAGGACGCCGACGCTCACCCGCACGATGGCGAGGCCGATATCGGTGCCGGTCAGGGTCTTGGAGGCGCCGCTCAGGGCCTTGGAGGCGGTGGCGTTCACGGTTGCGGTCATGGGTGGGTCCTCATCTCTCGGGGTGTCTACGTCGCTCCGGCGATTTCCATCCGGACCGTGGTCCGTTTCGAAGCCTACAGCAGGTCCCCAACGAGAGCGGGCGCGAGGCTATTCCGCCTCGCGCCCGCTTTTTTCGATCGATCCCTACTCGGCCAGGAACCAGAAGTAGTAGAGGAACACCGCCATCAGCACCCACATGATCGGATGCACCTCGCGCGCACGCCGTTTCGCGACCATGACGATCGGATAGAACAGCAGGCCCATGGCGATGCCGTTGGCGATCGAGTAGGTCAGCGGCATGATGATCACCGTGATGAACGCGGGCACCGCGAATTCGAGCTTGTTCCACTCGATCTCGCCCAGCGCCCGGGCCATCAGCACGCCGACCACGATGAGCGCGGGCGCGGTCACCGCCGAGACGTCGGCGAACACCGCGAAGATCGGGAAGAAGAACAGCGCGACCAGGAACCAGCCCGCGGTGGCGACCGCGGTCAGGCCGGTGCGCCCGCCCGCCGAGACACCGGCGGTGGATTCCACGTAGGCGGTGGTGCTCGAGGTGCCGATCACCGCGCCCGCGGCGGTGCCGACCGAGTCCGCGGCCAGGGCCTGCCCGGCGCGTTCCAGCTTGCCGTCCTTGCCCAGCAGCCCGGCCTGGTTGGCGACGCCGATCAGGGTGCCGGAGGCGTCGAAGAAGTCGACGAACAGCATGGTCAGCACGACCACCACCATCTGCCCGGTGAACGCCCCCGGCAGGTGGATGATGGCCTGGCCGAAGGTCTGGTCCAGTCCGTGCGGCAGCGCGGCCACCGAGTCCGGCAGCTTCACCAGGCCCGTCACCATGCCGACCACGGTGGTGGCGAGGATGCCGTACAGCACCGCGCCGTGCCAGCCGAGCACCAGGAAGACGACCGTCGCGACCAGGCCGAACAGCGCCAGCAGGGTGGTGCCGTGGTGGAAGTTGCCCAGATGCACGAAGGTGTTCGGATCGGCGGTGACGATCCCGGCGCTCTTGAGGCCCAGGAAGGCCACGAACATGCCGATGCCCGCGCCGACCGCGAGTTTCATCTGCATGGGGATGGCTTCGATGATCTTCTCGCGCACCTTGGTCACCGCGAGGACGAAGAAGACGACACCGGACAGGAAGGTGCCCGACAGCGCCTCCTGCCACGGAATGCCCATGTGCAGCACGACGGTGTAGGCGAAGAAGGCGTTGAGGCCCATGCCCGGCGCCAGCGCGACCGGGTACTTGGCCCACAGGCCCATGACCAGGGTGCCGAAGATGGCGGCGACGGCGGTCGCGGTGAACACGGCCTGGACCGGCATGCCCTTGTCGTGGAGGTCGCCGCCGGGGCCGTCGCCGAGGATGCGCGGGTTGACCGCGAGCACGTAGGACATGGCCAGGAAGGTGACGGTGCCGGCCATCAGCTCGCGCTTGAAGGTGGAACCGTGTTCGCTGATGCCGAAGTACCGGTCGACGCGCCCCTTGGTGCGCGTGAGGACGTCGGTGCTCATAGGTGGGGATCTCCAGTCGGCCGGAGGACAGAGGCTGCTGGTCACGCTAGTTGGTCCGACGGGTCGGTTCGCTCACCGGCCCGGCGAACTGTGGGCAATCACACCTGCCAGAGCGTTGGTTTCGGGCCATCACCAGCGCAATTGATCCGCAAATAAACTAATTACCGGCCGGTAATTAGAGATCCTTGACCGCCATTGTCTGGGACGTTACAAATACGTAATCCGCCGGGGTTGATCAGGGGAACCGGCCAGGCAGAAGTTGTACGCCAGTGGTTACCGATGTCATCGACGCGGTCGCGGAGTTCGCGATCGACCGCCAAGCGCTCTGGGACGTCCTGATCGACCCGCGGATCTACCCCCGGCTATTTCCTGGAATCGGCGCGTGCGAGCCCGCCGACACCATCGACGCGCACCCCGCGTGGAATTTTCGGGTCGGCGGCGCCGGCACCGAGACCCTGGTGGTGCGGGTACACCTGCACCTCACCCGGCCGGGTGAGGGTTTCGAACTGCACTATCCCGAGCACGGCAGCTTCGCGACGGTGCGGCTGCGCGGCGACACCGGCCACACCCGGATCTACGTCACCTTCTTCAAGGCCGCGGCCGTGCATCCGCTGCTCACCCAGCTGCCGAACGCGACGGTGGTGGCGTGGACGCTGGCCGGGCTGAAACGGGTGGCCGACCTGATCCAGGGCACGCCGACGGCACTCGTCGTCAACGCCGAGGATTCGCGAATGCGGTTGCAGGCCGGGGTGGTCCGGCAGATGGTGAGCTCCGGGGTGGTGCGCACCTATCGGCCCGATGTGGGGCTGCGGCAGATCGGCGGCCTGGCCAAGTGGGGGTTCAGTCTGGGCGGCGGGTACGCGGCGGCGGCCGCGCACTCCCCGCGCCGGGCGGCGGTGATCGACGACCGGTACTCGAGCACCTTCGACCAATTGCACGCGCGCAGTAGCGCACTCGCGGGCGCGTTCACCTCGCTCGGCTTCGGGCCGGGCACCTCGATCGGGCTGCTGTGCCGCAATCACACCGGCATGGTCGAGTGCATGGTGGCGGCGGGCAAGTCGGGCGCGGACGCGGTGCTGCTCAATACCGGTCTGCCCGCGCGGCAGATCGAGGAGATCGTGCAACGGCACCGGCTCGCGGCGCTGTTCGCCGACACCGAGTTCGAGGATCTGGTGCGCCACGTCCCCGCCGAGATCCCCCGCTTCACCACCGACGACACCCCGCCCGACGCGGGCCGCACCAGCATCGAGGACCTGATCGCCATGCGGCAGGATCCGCCGCGCAAGGCGCCGCGCCCGGGCCGGCTGGTGGTGCTCACCTCCGGCACCAGCGGGACGCCCAAGGGCGCGCGCCGGCCGCACCCCAAGGGATTCGGGACCGTGGCCGCGCTGCTGTCGCGAATTCCGTTCGGCACCAACGAGACCATGTTCATCCCGGCGCCGCTGTTCCACACCTGGGGACTCGGGGCGTTGCAGATGTCGACGGCGGTGCGGGCGACCGTGCTGCTGGCCGACCATTTCGACGCCGAGGACACGCTGCGCCGGATCGCCGAGCACAAGGTGACGGCACTGGTGGTGGTGCCGATCATGATCAACCGGATCCTGGATCTGCCCGAGGCGGTGCGCGCCCGCTACGACCTGTCCAGCCTGCGCATCGTCGCCAGTTGCGGTGCGCCGCTGGACGGTGCGACGGTGCTGCGCTTCCTCGACACCTTCGGCGACATCCTCTACAACGTGTACGGCTCCACCGAGGTGTCGTGGGCGTCCATCGCCGACTCCGCGGACCTGCGGGTGTCCCCCACCACCGCGGGCCGGCCGCCGCTGGGCACGAAACTGGCCGTGCTGGGCCCGGATCGGCGGCCGGTGCCGGTGGGGGCGACCGGGCGCATCTTCGTCGGCAATCACATGCTCTTCGACGGCTACACCGACGCCACCCCGCCCGACGAGGCCGACGGCATGCTCGACACCGGCGATATCGGCTATCTCGACGCGTCGGGCAAGCTGTTCGTGGCCGGGCGCGACGACGAGATGATCATCTCCGGCGGCGAGAACGTCTTCCCGCGCGCGGTGGAGGAGGCGCTGTCGCATCTGCCGCAGGTGAGCGAGGTGGCGGTGGTCGGCGTGCCGGATCACGAATTCGGCCAGCGCCTGGCGGCTTTCGTGGTGCCGCGGCCCGGTTCCGGGCTGGACTCGGAGATGGTGCGCAATTACATCCGGCACCGGGTGAGCCGCTTCTCGGTGCCGCGCGACGTCACCTTCCTGGAGGCGTTGCCGCGCAATACGACCGGGAAGATTCTCAAGCGGACGCTGATCGCGCCCGCCTGAGCCCGCCTACGGGCTGGGCGAGGCGATCAGGCCCAGTTCCGCGTCCGAGGCCAGCAGCGGATGATGCGGCAGGACCCGGATGGTGTACCCGACCGCCCCGGAGATCGGCACCGGCGTCCGGATGGTGAAAACGTCCGCGCCGGAATCGTTTCCGGCGTGCCGCATGGTGCAGGTGTGGACATCGGTGAGGTCGTCGCTGGGCGTGACCCGGCCCAGGACCGCCTGCACGCTCACGTCGGCGGGGGTCAGCCCGCCGAGGTCGATGCGGGCCCGCAGGTCCAGTTCCGCGCCGATCACCGGGATGTCGGGCAGCCCGGCGCTGTCCACCTGCAGGACTTTCACGGTGGGCCAGGCGGATTCGACGCGGCGGCGGTACACCGACAGCTCTTGCGCGCCCTTGAAGTCGTCGGCCGACACGGCGCCGAAGGCCGCGGCGGCGGGCGCGTAGTAGTCGACGGCGTAGTCGCGGACCATGCGCGAGGCCAGCACCTTCGGGCCCAGGGTCCGCAGGGTGTGGCGGACCATCTCCATCCAGCGCACCGGCAGATCGGCGTGGTCGCGGTCGTAGAAGCGCGGCAGCACAGCGCGTTCCAGCAGTTCGTAGAGCGCCGCGGCCTCGAGGTCGTCGCGGCGGTGTTCGTCGCGGACGCCGTCGGCGGTCGGGATGGACCAGCCGTTCTCGCCGTCGCACATCTCGTCCCACCAGCCGTCCTTGATGGACAGGTTGAGGCCGCCGTTGAGGGCGGACTTCATGCCGGAGGTGCCGCACGCCTCGAGCGGGCGCAACGGATTGTTGAGCCAGACATCGCAACCCCAGTACAGGTAGCGGGCCATGGAGATGTCGTAGTCGGGCAGGAAGACGATGCGGTGCCGCACCGCGGGATCGTCGGCGAACCGGACGATCTGCTGGATCAGCGCCTTGCCGCCCTCGTCGGCGGGATGCGATTTGCCCGCCACCACCAGCTGCACCGGTCGGTCCGGGTCGAGCAGCAGGGCGCGCAACCGGTCCGGGTCGCGCAGCATGAGGGTGAGCCGCTTGTAGGTGGGGACGCGGCGGGCGAAGCCGACGGTCAGCACCCGCGGATCGAAAACCTCGTCGACCCAGCCCAGTTCGGCCGGGGCGGCGCCACGGTCGAGCCAGGAGGCCCGCAGCCGGCGGCGCACCTCGTCGACCAGGACGCCGCGCAGGGCATTGCGGGTGGACCACAGTTCGCGCAGGTCCACATCGCAGAGCCGTTCCCAGCCGCGGGCCTCCTCGACCAGTTCGTCGCCGATCAGCTCGCGGGCCTTGTCGATCCATTCGCGCGCGGCCCAGGTGGGGGCGTGCACACCGTTGGTGATCGAGCCGATCGGCACCTCGGCGGCGTCGAAGCCCGGCCACAGCGGCGCGAACATGGCGCGGCTGACCTCACCGTGCAGTTTCGACACGCCGTTGGCCCGCTGGGCGAGTCGCAGGCCCAGGTGGGCCATGTTGAACACCGACGGGTCGGCCTCGCGCCCCAGGGCGAGGATGCGATCCACCGAAACGCCCGGCAGCACCGGGGATTCGCGTTCGCCGTGCGCGCCGCCGAAGTAGCGGCGCACCAGCGCGCCCGCGAAACGGTCGATGCCCGCGGGCACCGGGGTGTGGGTGGTGAAGACCGTGCTCGCCCGGACCGCGGTCAGCGCGGTATCGAAATCCATTCCGGCGACCATGAATTCGCGGATCCGTTCGATGCCGAGGAATCCGGCGTGGCCCTCGTTCATGTGGAAGACGTCCGGATCGGGCAGGCCGTGGGCGCGGGTGTAGGCGCGCACCGCGCGCACGCCGCCGATCCCGGCCAGGATCTCCTGCTTGATGCGGTGGTCCTGATCGCCGCCGTAGAGGCGGTCGGTGACGGCCCGCAGTTCCGGATCGTTCTCGGCGATGTCGGAGTCCAGCAGCAGCAGCGGGATCCGGCCGACCTGGGCGATCCACACCCGGGCGCGCAGCACCCGGCCCTCCGGCATCGACACGTGGATCAGCACCGGCGCGCCGGAGTCGCCGTCGGTGAGCAGCCGCAGCGGCAGGCCCATCGGGTCCAGCGCCGGATAGCGCTCGGCCTGCCAGCCGTCGGCGGTCAGCGACTGCCGGAAATAGCCGGAGCGGTACAGCAATCCGACGCCGATCAGCGGCAGTCCCAGATCGGAGGCGGCCTTGAGGTGGTCGCCCGCGAGAATCCCCAGGCCACCGGAATAATTGGGCAGCACCTCGGTGACGCCGAACTCCATCGAGAAGTAGGCGATCCCACGCGGCCCGCGCTCCTGCTTCTGGAACCAGCGGGGCCGGGCCAGGTAGTCACGCAGGTCTTCGGCGGCGGCATCCACACGCCGCGTGTAGGCCTCATCGTCGGCCAGCTCGTCGAGCCGTTCGGCCGGCACCTCGCCCAGCATCCGCACCGGATCGTTCCCGACCTCGACCCACAGCCGGGGATCCAGCTCCGCGAATACGTCCTGTGTCGGCCCATGCCAGGACCAGCGCAGATTGGTCGCGAGCTCGGTGAGAGCTGACAACCGCTCCGGCAAATGGGCACGAACGGTGAATCGACGCAATGCCTTCACCTCTGTAGACCCTACCTGGGGAACAGTCTGCGCAGCTCACTAGCGGTGCCCCGGCGCGAGCATCCGGTAAGCAACCGATAACGTGTTTCACATGAGCGAGCAGCAGGTCGAGGAACTGGCCCCCGAGGAACACCATGAGGGCGGGTTTCGGCCGATCCAGACCCTCGGCCGGGACGCCAGCCGGGGTGGGCCGCACTACGGGGAGTTCATCGAGCAGGTGCGCGGGCTCATGGACCGGGTCCGGCTGGCCGCCCCGACCGACGAGGTCGCCCTCGAGGCCATCGCCACGCTGAAGGAGCTCAACGCCAAGCTGGACTCCGCGGTCGGCGACGAGTGGGACGCGCCCGCCTGGCACCGCAACGATCTGCCCGCGCGCGGCAATATCACCCTGCCGCCGTTCCTGATCGACGACGCGAGCGCCGAGGGCGTGCACGCGCGCATCACCTTCCGCACCTTCCACCTGGGCGGCAACGCGGCGGCGCACGGCGGCCACATCGCGCTGGGCTTCGACGACCTGCTCGGCATGACCGTGGCGTTGAACACCCGCGCGGTCACCCGCACCGCCTTCCTGCACGTCGACTACCGGTCCATCACGCCGCTGAACACCGAGCTGACGGTGCACGGCTGGGTGGAGCGGCAGGAGGGCCGCAAGGTGTTCGTGCGCGCCACCCTGCACGACGGCGACCGGCTGTGTGCCGAGGCGCACGGCCTGTTCCTGCTCCTGAAGCCGGGCCAGCAGTAGCCGCTCCGGTAAGTTCGAAGGCGTGACCGGCCGCATCGCCATCGATGACACCGCCCCCGCGATCCCCGGCGGCCGGCCGTCGAAGGCCGTGGTCGGCGAGGTGGTGCCGGTCCGGGCGGTGGTCTGGCGCGAGGGACACGAGGCCGTGGCGGCCACCCTCGCGGTGACGGGCCCGGGTTCGGCACGCACGCAACGCATTCGCATGAGCCCGGAGTACGAGCCGGACGTGTTCAACGCGGTGTTCACCCCGAGCACCCCCGGCCATTGGACCTTCCGCATCGAGGGCTGGAGCGATCCCATCGCCACCTGGCGCTCCGGCGTCGAGGCCAAGCTGGCGGTCGGGCAGAGCGCCGTCGACCTGGCCAACGATCTGGAGCTCGGGGCGCGCCTGCTGGACAAGGCCGCGCTCGCGGTGCCCAAGCAGCAGTGGCAGATCCTGCGCGCCGCGGCCGCCGCCCTGCGCGGCGACGCCCAGCTGCCGGCGCGCGTGGCGCCCGCTTTCAGCGCCGAGGTCGGCGAGATCCTGCGGGCAACCCCGTTGCGGGAGTTGGTGACCCACGGGCCGCTGCACACCGTGCAGGTGGACCGGCAGCGAGCGCTGTACGGCTCCTGGTACGAATTCTTCCCGCGCTCCACCGGCGGCTGGGACGCCGCGGGCAAACCGGTGCACGGCACCTTCGCCACCGCCGCCGAGGAGCTGCCGCGCATCGCCGCCATGGGCTTCGACGTGGTGTACCTGCCGCCGATCCACCCGATCGGGAAGGTGAATCGCAAGGGGCCCAACAATTCCCTCACCGCGGGCCCCGAGGATGTGGGCTCGCCGTGGGCCATCGGCTCCGACGAGGGCGGCCACGACGCCATCCACCCGCGACTGGGCACCGAGGCCGACTTCGTCGACTTCGTCACGGCCGCCCGGGAATTGGGCCTGGAGGTGGCCCTCGACCTGGCGTTGCAGTGCGCGCCCGACCACCCCTGGGTGACCGCGCACCCGGAATGGTTCATCACCCTGCCCGACGGCACCATCGCCTACGCCGAGAACCCGCCCAAGAAGTACCAGGACATCTACCCGCTCAACTTCGACGACGACCCCGACGGGCTCTACGCCGCGGTACTGGGCGTGGTCCGGCACTGGATCGGCCTGGGCGTCACCATCTTCCGGGTGGACAACCCGCACACCAAGCCCGCCGACTTCTGGGAATGGCTGATCGCCGCGGTGCACCGCAAGCACCCGGAGATCATCTTCCTGTCCGAGGCGTTCACCCGCCCGGCCCGCATGTACGGGCTGGCGCGCCGCGGATTCACCCAGTCCTACACGTATTTCACCTGGCGCACCCACAAGCACGAGCTCGAGGAGTTCGGGCGCGAACTCGCCGCCAAGGCCGACGAGGCGCGCGCCAACCTGTTCGTGAACACCCCCGACATCCTGCACGAGAGCCTGCAGTACGGCGGGCCCGGCATGTTCGCGATCCGGGCCGTGCTGGCCGCCACACTCGGCGCCACCTGGGGCGTCTACTCCGGCTTCGAGCTCTACGAGCACCAGGCGGTGCGGCCCGGCAGCGAGGAATACCTCGACTCCGAGAAATATCAGCTGCGCCCACGGCATTTCGCCGCCGCGGCCGCGCGCGGGGAGTCCCTGGAACCGTGGCTGACCCGGCTCAACGAGATCCGGCGCGCGCACCCGGCGCTGCGGCAGGTGCGCTGCATCCACTTCCATCACGTGGACAACGACGCCATCCTGGCGTTCTCGAAGCTGGATCCGACCACCGGTGACGCGGTGCTGGTCGTGGTCAATCTGAACCCGTTCGGGACCGAGCACGGCATGGTGTCGCTGGACCTGCCCGCCATCGGCCGCGAATGGCACGACCGGCCGGTGGTGACCGACGAGATCACCTGCGAGGAATACCACTGGGGCCAGAGCAATTACGTGCGCCTGGACCCGCATCGGGCGGCCGCCCACATCCTCACCCTGCCGCCCGTCCCGGCCGCCGCGCGCACCGAGCTCGCCTATCGCAGATCGTTCCGATGAACCGGCGTGACCTCCTGCTGCTGGCGGCGGGCACGCATCCCGATCCGCACACCGTGCTGGGGGCCCACCCGCATCCGGACGGCACCGTCATCCGGGTGCTGCGCCCGCACGCGGACACGGTCGCGGCGCGCGTCGGCGACGTGGATCATCCACTGGCACACCGGGATCACGGGGTGTTCGAGGCCGTCCTGCCGTTCCCGGAGCTGTGGGACTACCGCGTCGTCGCCGCCTATCCGGGCGGGCGCACCGTGGTCGAGGCCGACGGCTACCGCTTCCTGCCCACCCTCGGCGACATCGACCTGCACCTGCTCGGCGAGGGCCGCCACGAACGGCTGTGGGAGGTGCTCGGCGCGCATCCCAAGACCTACCCCTCCTTCGACGGCGAGGTGACCGGCACCGCGTTCGCGGTGTGGGCGCCCAACGCGCGCGGCGTCGCGGTGATCGGGGACTTCGACGGCTGGAGCGGAAACACCGCGCCCATGCGCAGACTCGGCGATTCGGGCGTGTGGGAGCTGTTCCTGCCCGGTATCGGACCCGGGGCGCTCTACAAGTACCGGGTGCACGGGGCGGACGGGCGCGTGGCCGATCACGCCGACCCCATGGCCTTCGCGACCGAGGTGCCGCCCGCCACCGCCTCGGTGATCACCGCGAGCGAATTCGGCTGGGGCGACGGGGAATGGCTGCGGGAGCGCGCCCGCACCGACCCGCTGCGCGCGCCGATCAGCATCTACGAGGTGCACCTCGGATCCTGGCGGCCGGGTCTGGGCTATCGCGAGATCGCCGAACAGCTCGCCGAATACGTGCTCGCCCAGGGCTTCACCCACGTGGAACTCCTGCCCGTCGCCGAGCACCCCTTCGGCGGCTCGTGGGGCTATCAGGTCACCTCCTACTTCGCGCCGACCGCCCGCTTCGGCTCCCCCGACGACTTCCGTTTCCTGGTGGATCACCTGCACCGCCAGGGCATCGGCGTGCTGCTGGACTGGGTGCCCGCGCACTTCCCGCGCGACGAATGGGCGCTGGCCCGCTTCGACGGCACCGCCCTCTACGAGCACGCCGACCCGCGCCGCGGCGAGCAACTCGACTGGGGCACCTACGTTTTCAACTTCGGCCGCCACGAGGTCCGCAACTTCCTGGTCGCCAACGCGCTCTACTGGATCGAGGAATTCCACCTCGACGGCCTGCGCGTGGACGCCGTCGCCTCCATGCTCTACCTCGACTACTCGCGCCCGGACTGGGAGCCGAACATCCACGGCGGCCGCGAGAACCTGGAGGCCGTCGCCTTCCTCCAGGAGATGAACGCCACCGTGCACAAGCATCATCCGGGCGTGCTGACCATCGCCGAGGAGTCCACCACCTGGCCCGGCGTCACCCGCCCCACCGAGGTCGGCGGGCTCGGCTTCACCATGAAATGGAACATGGGCTGGATGCACGACACCCTCGGCTACCTGGCCCGCGATCCGGTGCACCGCAGCTGGCACCACAACGAGGTCACCTTCTCGCTCACCTACGCCTGGAGCGAGAACTACCTGCTGCCGATCAGCCACGACGAGGTCGTCTACGGCAAGGGCACGCTGTGGACCCGCATGCCCGGCGACGACTACGCCAAGGCCGGCGGCGTGCGCGCGCTGCTCGCCTACCTGTGGGCGCACCCCGGTAAACAGCTGCTGTTCATGGGCCAGGACTTCGGCCAGTTCCGGGAATGGGACCACGACCGGGGGCTGGACTGGCACGAACTGGAGAACCCGCTGCACCGCGGCATCCAGGCCCTGGTCGGCGATCTCAACCGGCTCTATGTCGCGAATCCGGCGCTGTGGAGTCAGGACACCTCGCCGGGCGGCTACGCCTGGATCGACGCCGACGACCGCGACAACAATGTGCTGTCGTTCCTGCGGTACGGCACCGACGGGTCGATCCTCGCCTGCGTGTACAACTTCTCGGGGCGGCAGCTCAGCGGCTATCGCATCGGATTGCCGGAGTGCGAACAGGTTTCGTGGTACGAGGTGCTCAATACCGACGCGGTCGCCTACGGCGGCAGCGGCGCGGGCACCAGCGGGCCGATCCCGGCCGAACCGCGATCGTGGCACGGCCGACCGGTCTCGGCCGCCCTCACCCTGCCGCCGCACAGCGCCATCTGGCTCTCGACCACGCCACCGGTCCCGCGCGGCTGACCGGTCTACTCCGGCCAGCCCGGGGCGCGGCCCAGCACCGCCAGAATCCGATCGAGCCCCGTCGTTCCCGGGCCTTCCACCTCGGGCGCGAAGGACGCACCCGGCCGTTCCCGCTCCGCCCCGCGCGGGACCGCCTCGGCCACCGGCAGCGCCGCGCTGACCAGGTCATCGTCGAAGGCCACGGTCCGGCCGAGCGCCCGCGCGACATCCCAGGCGTGCACCACGTAGTCGATGAAGTGGAAGCTCACCGCCAACGTCCCCGGGATGACGATGCCGTCGCGGACCTCGGGCAGCGGGAACCGCCGTTCCAGCACGCCCGGCTCGGCGAAGGTGGCCAGCACGTGCTCGGCCGCCGCGCGGTATTCACCGACCGGGTCCGCGCTCAGCGGCCGCGGCTTCCACAGCCCGAGGTCACTCTCGCCGCGGGCCGCCGCCGCGAATCCGTGGTGCTGAACGATCATGTGCTCCAGCAGATCTCGCAGCGTCCAGCCCGCGCACGGCGTGGCCGCGTCCAGGTCGCCCGGGGTCACCCCGGCCACCACATCGATGCTCGTGCGCACCGCGCGAGCGTCCAGCGCGAGCAGTTCCGTTCCCGAGGCCAGCAATTCTTCGTAAGTGCTTATCATACGCACTAGCTTACTAATTTCCGGTCGACCGTGTACAGGAACAATCCGGCGAATTCCACACCAACAGGTCCGGTTCGGGCGCACCCTGAACGGACAGTCGGATCAAGCCCGGGAGGGCCCCGTGGACGAGCGCACCAAGATCACACTGGACGAATCCGAGATCCCGCGGCGTTGGTACAACGTCATCCCGGACCTGCCCGCACCCCCGCCGCCCCCGCTGCATCCCGGCACCGGGCAACCCGTCGGACCCGAGGACCTGGCCCCGCTGTTCCCCATGGAGCTGATCCGGCAGGAAGTGAGCGCCGACCGCTACCTCGACATCCCGGACGAGGTCATCGACGTGTACCGGCTCTGGCGGCCGACACCGCTGTTCCGGGCGCGCCGGCTCGAGAAGGCGCTCGGCACCCCGGCACGCATCTATTACAAATACGAAGGAGTCTCCCCCGCGGGCTCACACAAGCCGAACACCGCTGTGCCGCAGGCGTTCTACAACGCCGCCGAAGGCACCCGCCGCCTGACCACCGAGACCGGCGCGGGCCAGTGGGGCAGCGCACTGGCCTTCGCCTGCGCGCAGTACGGCATCGACTGCGAGGTGTGGATGGTCCGCGCCTCCTACGACCAGAAGCCGCACCGGCGCACCCTCATGCGGACCTGGGGCGCCACCGTGCACGCCAGCCCCTCCCCGGTCACCGCGGCGGGCGCGAAAATCCTTGCCGACCACCCGGATTCACCCGGCAGTCTGGGCATCGCCATCAGCGAGGCGGTGGAGGTGGCCGCGAGCGACCCGCTCACCCGATACGCGCTGGGCAGCGTGCTCAACCATGTGCTGTTGCATCAGACCGTCATCGGGGAGGAGGCGCTGAAGCAGTTCGCCGCCGCGGGCGAGCGCGCCCCGGACGTGATCATCGGCTGCACCGGCGGCGGCTCCAACTTCGCGGGCCTGTTCCTGCCGTTCCTACGCGAAAAGCTCGCGGGCCGAGGGAATCCCGTCATCCGTGCCGTCGAACCGGCCGCCTGCCCGTCGTTCACCCGCGGCATCTACGCCTACGACTTCGGCGACACCGCGGGCTTCACGCCGCTGATGAAGATGCACACCCTGGGCCACGACTTCATCCCCGATCCGGTGCACGCGGGCGGCCTGCGCTATCACGGCATGTCGCCGTTGTTGTCGCACATGTACGAGCTCGGGCTGTTCGAGGCGGTGTCCAAGCAGCAGCGCGAATGCTTCGCCGCGGCGGTCACTTTCGCCAAGTCCGAAGGCATCCTGCCCGCCCCCGAGCCCTCGCACGCACTCGCGGCGGTCATCGAGGAAGCCAACCGCTGCACCGCGTCCGGGGAGGAGAAGGTGCTGCTCACCGCACTGTGCGGGCACGGCCACTTCGACATGACCGCCTACGAACGCTATCTGGCGGGCGATATCCCCGATTTCGAACTGCCCCAGCCCCGGATCGACGAGGCGCTCGCCGGACTCCCCCAGCTCTGAACCAGATCAGGGAGCTCCCACCGCGGAATTCTGTCCGAATCCCCGCGGTGGGAGCTCCCTGATCCCGGAATCAGTACAGGGCGGCGGCCAGCTTGCGGCGGGCGGCCACGACCAGCGGCTCGGCGGGGTCGAAGAGCTCGAAGAGCTCCAGCAGGTGGGTGCGGGCGCGCGTGCGGTCATCGCCGGCGGTGCGCTTGACCTGGGCGATCAGGCGGTCGAAGGCGGCTTCGGGCTGCTGGTTGAACATCTCCACGTCCGCGGCGGCGATGGCGGCGTCCAGATCGGCCGGGTCGGCGTCGGCCTTGGCGACGGCGGCCGGGTCGACATCCTGGACCCGGGAGATGAACTGGACCTGCCGCAGCGCGGCCTTGGCCTCGGCATTGTTCGGCTCGGCGTTCAGGATCTCCTGGTAGGCGGCGATCGCGGCGTCGAATTCGCCGCGCTCCAAAGCCTCTTCGGCCGCGACGAAACGGGGGTCCTCGGGGGCTTCGGGCTCGGCGGCGTCACCCTCGCCGACGCCGGGGAGCTTGCCGCGCACGGCGTCCACCACGGCGGCGAGCCACTGGGTCACCTGCTCCTCCGGCTGATTGCCGGTGAAGTCGGCCAGCGGCTGGCCCGCGGCCACCGCGACCACGGTCGGGATGCCCTGCACGCCGAAGGCCTGCGCGATGCGCATGTTCGCCTCGGCCTCGACGGTGGCCAGATCCCAGTCCCCGGTGCCGCGGGCGACCAGCTGCTCGAGCAGCTTCACCAGCTCGATGCTGCCGGGGCTGCGCTGCGAGTACAGCGCCACCACCACCGGCACCTGGGTGGAGCGCCGCAGCACTCGATCCTCGAAATTGGCCTCGGTGACGGCGTGGTCACCCGGGACCTCCCCCGCGGGGGCGGCCGGCTGCTTGAGAGCGGACAGGTCCACAGCGCCCGACATGGCGGCGGCTGCGGCGGCGGAAGGACGGCGTGCAGGTCGAGTCACGACATCCAGTTTGTCACGAAGCGGCGGCGGCGGGCGCCGCGGCTCCGCTGAGTTCACCCAGCTGACCCGTCTTGATCGCCCAGCGCTCGAAGAGCACGGAGGTGAACGGCACCACCGAGGATGCCAGCGCGAGAAGCGTGGTCTTGCCCGGCCATTCGAACTCACGCGAGGCCAGCAGGCAGTTGATCGCGTACGCCAGGAACACGACGCCGTGCAACATGCCGAACACCATCACCGGCCACTTGATCGGCTGATCGGCGATGCCCAGCGCGTCGGCGCGCTTCAGGGCCGAGCCGATGAACAGCAGCACCCAGGAGGGAACTTCCAGCAGGCCGAAGAACCGCACGCGCTTAGCGACCGTGGACAGGTCGAACACATCACCCATGCCCCCCATTCTGCCCGAATAGCTACGACGCCCCGTAGTGGAGCTGGTCACACGGGGCTACGCCCCGGGATCGAGTGGTGCCGAGTTCGACAAAGCCCCCGGCTCCATCTCGGAGCCGGGGGCCAGCGCTGTCGCGAGTGTCGCTACCGCACGCGGACGATCAGGGCGTCACCCTGGCCGCCACCGCCGCACAGGGCGGCCGCGCCGACGCCGCCGCCGCGGCGCTTGAGCTCGTTGGCCAGGTGCAGCACGATGCGGGCGCCGGACATGCCCAGCGGGTGGCCGATGGAGATGGCGCCGCCGTTGACGTTCACCTTCTCCGGGTCGATGCCCAGCGTGCGGGTGGACGCGATGCCGACCGCGGCGAAGGCCTCGTTGATCTCGACCAGGTCCAGGTCGGCGGGCGAAATGCCTTCCTTGGCACAGGCTTTCGCGATGGCGTTGGCGGGCTGGTCCTGCAGGGTGGAGTCGGGGCCCGCGACGACGCCGGCCGCGCCGATCTCGGCGATCCAGCTCAGGCCCAGCGCCTCGGCCTTGGCCTTCGACATGACGATCACGGCGGCCGCGCCGTCGGAGATCTGCGAGGCCGAACCGGCGGTGATGCTGCCGTCCTTGCGGAAGGCCGGGCGCAGCTTGCCCAGCGACTCCGCGGTGGTGTCGGCGCGGATGCCCTCGTCCTCGGCGAACACGATCGGGTCGCCCTTGCGCTGCGGGATGGAGACCGGCGCGACCTCGTCGGCGAACAGGCCGTTCTTCCAGGCCGCGGCGGCCTTCTGGTGCGAGGCGGCGGCGAAGGCGTCCTGCTCCTCGCGGCTGATCTTGTCGGTGTCGTTGCGCTGCTCGGTGAGCGCGCCCATGGCCTGGTCGGTGAAGATGTCGTACAGGCCGTCGTAGGCCATGCTGTCGCGCAGGTTCACGTCGCCGTACTTGTAACCCTCGCGGCTCTTCTCGAGCAGGTGCGGGGCGTTGGTCATGGACTCCTGGCCGCCGGCCACCACGATCTCGTACTCGCCGGCGCGAATCAGCTGATCCGCCAGGGCGATTGCGTTGATGCCGGACAGGCACACCTTGTTGACGGTCAGCGCCGGGACGTCCATCGGAATCCCCGCGGCGACCGCGGCCTGCCGGGCCGGGATCTGGCCCGCGCCGGCGGTGAGCACCTGGCCCATGATCACGTAGTCGACCTGTTCGGGAGCGACCCCGCCCTTCTCCAGCGCCGCCTTGATGGCGATGCCGCCCAGGTCGGAGCCGCTGAAGTCCTTCAGCGATCCGAGCAGCCGGCCCACCGGGGTGCGCGCGCCGGACACGATCACGGAGGTAGTCGTCACGTGGGGCCTCACTTACTGTGTGTCGTCACGGCTCCGCCAACCATCGGAGCCGTACTCCACGGTAACTCGATGCACTTCGGCGGGGGTATGCGGGTGCGCGCTACCGTTCCTGGTGTGAGCAACACCGAGAACACCGAATTCATCCCGTCGGAATACGTCGTGGCCGTCGATCACGTGGGAATCGCCGTGCCGGACCTGGATTCCGCGGTCGCCTGGTACCGCGACAATCTGGGCATGGTGGAGACCCACCGCGAGATCAACGAGTCGCAGGGCGTCCACGAGGCCATGCTGTCGGTCCCCGGCACGCCCGAGGGCTCGGTCGCTCTCCAGTTGCTGGCTCCGCTCAACGAGGAGTCCACCATCGCGAAGTTCATCGACCGAAACGGTCCTGGCCTGCAGCAGCTCGCGTATCGTGTCACCGATGTCGAGGCGGTTTCCGCGCAACTGCGTGAACGGGGCTTGCGTTTGCTGTACGCAGAGCCGCGTGGCGGAACCGCTGGTTCCCGCATCAATTTCATCCATCCCAAGGATGCTGGCGGTGTGCTGGTCGAACTCGTCGAACCGGCCGCGAAAACTACTCACTAGTACCGTGTTCCGCCCTCCTAAAGAGGGCGTAACAACATTCGCGGTCGGGTCACCATCCGCGACGGTCAGGCTGTAGTTTGTGGGGCATGTCGTCCACTGAGCCCGATCGCAATCGCTTCGTCGCGCTGCCCTTTACCGTTGTGCGGAAGGGTTATGACCGTGACGAGGTGCGTAACTACTTCGACCGTTTCGATGCCGAGCTAAGGGTCACCGCCACCGACCGCGATGCCGCCGCCGCCCAGGCCCGCAACCTGGCCGCCCAGCTCGAGGATGCCCGGGACGAGATCGACGAGCTCCGTAAGGAAGTCGACCGGCTGTCCGTGCCGCCGACGACCGCCGAAGGCATGTCCGATCGCATCTCCCGCATGCTGCGCCTGGCCTCCGACGAGGCCTCCGAGGTCCGCGCCCAGGCCCAGGCCGAGGCCGCCGAGATGATCTCGATCGCCGAGCAGCAGGCCACCGAAATGCGTGGGAAGTACGAATCGCTCCTCTCCGAGACCAAGGAGAAGCGCGAAGCTCTCGAAATCGAATTCGAGCAGACCCTCGCCAACGCCCGCTCCGAGTCCGCCAAGATCGTCGAGGCGGCCAACGCCGAGGCCGACCGCCTCACCAAGGAGTCCGACGCCAAGCGCAAGGCGACGCAGCAGGACTTCGAGGTCACCATGGCCGAGCGGCGCACCAAGCTGACCCGCGCCATGGAGGAGCTCGAGGCCACCTCCCGCGCCGAGGCCGCCCAGCGCATCAAGGACGCCACCGACGAGGCCAACCGCCTCATCACCTCGGCGACCAACACCGCGGATCGAAAGATCGCGCACGCCAAGGAACTCGCCGAGGAAATGCGCGTCCTGCGCGGCCGCGTCCTGGCCCAGCTGCTCGGCATCCGCGGCCAGCTCGACTCGGTCCCGGCCATGCTCGCCGCCGTCAACCGCGAAAGCGAACTCCTCGACGGCGCACCGGAACAGCGCTCCCTCGCCAAGGGCGGCCGCAAGGCCATCTCCGAGGCGCAGGACGACGACGAGATCGTCGACGAGCGCGAGAACGCCGACATCTCCGGCTAATCCACCACACCGGGCGACAACCCGTTCCGTACCAAGGCCGCCTCCCGACGGGAGGTGGCCTTCCTTATGCGCACCTATCGGTGATCAGGACCCGGAACCACTGGACATGCAGGAGATGGGGAATGCGACACTGCCGATGACCGCGCAGGGTGACTCGGTCACGTTCACGTCCTGCAACATCGTGCTCAGGACCGATCCGTCCGGCTTGTACCGCGTCGCGACGATATGGTGCGCGCCAAGGGTTCTCGGCAGGTAGGCGGTCCTGGTTATCGCCATATGCCGAGTGCCGGAGGTAAAGGTACAACCCGGCCACTGGCTGACTCCCGTACCAACAGCCACCGGACTCCCGTATATCGGTGCCCCGTTGTCCGTCAGATGGATTGGCGGAGCAATCGGCGTACTGGCCGGGTCGCAGGTGGCCCACACTTCGACCGTCCAGGCCAACATGCCGGCGTCATAGCTGCGACTGGTGGCGTTCACCGAAAGCGACTGAATGTCGGCCGCCGCGATCGAATTTCCCGACAGACTCAGCGTGACTGCGGCGAATGTGCTCAGCGCCAACCCGATTCGACTTCTTCTCAACCCGAACTCCTCATGAGAGTTCCGCACCAGGACTCAGAAACAGGGTTTGGGGAGCTGCGCACTTCCGACATTGACGAAGCAGTGCGGCAGTGCGGCAACGGTCACGTCCTGGGCGTTCGTGCTCAGGACCGATCCATCCGGCTTGTATTGGGTGGCAACAATATGGTGCGTGCCGACGGTCTTCGGCAGGTACGACATCTGCGACAGCGCCTGATACTGGGGGTACTGGGGGCTGGCGCCGGTCGCGAAGCACTCGGGCTGTGCAGGGACACCATCACCGACGGGATATCTGTTTCCCGCCACCAACGGACTCCCAGCCATCGGCTGTCCGTTATCCGTGAAATAGATTGGTGGGGCGATAGGCGTGGCGGCCGGGTCGCAGGTCATAGCCACCTCGATGGTCCAGGGCCTCAAGCCGGCGTAATCGGCATCACTGGCGTTCACCTGCACCGCCTGAATGTCCGCGGTGGCGAGGGGACTTCCCGCAACGCTACCGGCGATGGCCGCAAAAGCGGTCAGCGCCAATCCAATCCGAACTCTTCTCATCCCGAACTCCATCTGAAATACGCACTCTTCAGTTCATGGGAGAGTAGCGATACCGGAGGGAGCACACGTCCGAACCGCGGCCCCTGGTTACTTGGGCTCAGGACCAGCGGCGGGTGATGGTTCGAGTGTTGCGGCCCTTCCAGCAGCCCGTGTGCCAGTGCCGGCGATCGTCCTCGCCCTCGTACGCGGCCCAGGCGACGATATGCGGTGTGCCGGGCGGTATAACCTGATCGCAGCCGGGGCAGCGGTAGGACTTGGTGGCGCGGGTGCCGGGAACCGTTCGGACGATGAAGGATTCGTCGGTGCCGGGGCCGGGCTCGGTGCGACCGAAGACATCGCCCAGGGGGCGCGGATCCCGATGGGATCGCGCCGAATCCTTCGGGCGGGGCTTGCGGCGGGGCATAACCCTAGAAGAGGCGGAATTCGCTGGAGTCCGTGCCGCGCAGGGCGTCGTAATCCAGGGTGAGGCAGCGGATGCCGCGGTCCGCGGCGAGGGTCTTGGCTTGCGGCTTGATCTGCTGGGCGGCGAAGACGCCCGCGACAGGCGCCAGCAGCGGATCGCGGTTGAGCAGTTCGAGATAGCGGGTGAGCTGCTCCACGCCGTCGATCTCGCCGCGACGCTTGATCTCCACCGCCACCGTGGCGCCGTCGGCGTCGCGGCACAGGATGTCGACCGGGCCGATGGCCGTCATGTACTCACGGCGGATCAAGGTGTAACCGGGACCCAGGGTCTCGATGTGCTCGGCCAGCAGCTCCTGCAGGTGCGCCTCGACGCCGTCCTTCACCAGACCCGGGTCCACGCCCAGCTCGTGCTTGGAATCCAGCTCGATGTCCTCGACGGTGATGCGCAGTTCCTCGCCGGCCTTGTTGGACACCACCCACAGTTGGGTTGTCTCGGAATCGGTTTCCCGCTCCTCCAGCCAGCACGGCGGGCTCATCCAGTTGAGCGGCTTGTAGGAACCACCGTCGGAATGGACCAGCACCGAGCCGTCGGCCTTCATCATCAGCAGACGACGAGCCATGGGCAGATGGGCGGTCAGACGGCCAACGTAATCGACCTGGCAACGAGCAATCACAAGGCGCACCGGTCGAGTCTAGTGACCGGGCGGCGGCCGCGGTGACGCGGCCTCGACCCCGCGGCGTCGGACTCAGCCCAGCAGCATCAGGCAGGCGAACAGCGACCCGCCCGCCAGCAACAGGTACTCCGGAACGTTCAACGGCCGTACCGCCCCACCCTGCCGGCGAATCGTCAACCGCCCGATCCCCAGCCCCAGGCACAGCGCCAGGAAGTGACCGACATTGGTGAAGGTGTGCCACAGCACCACCCCGCCCAGCGCGAACGACAGCCAGGTGCCCGCCCACACCCACCGGCGATGCGGCGGCAGCACGGCCACCAGGGCGCCCACCACGGTCATCGAGCCATAACTGACACCCACGTCCTGGGCCATGGCGATGCTGCCGGGAATCAGCTGCGACTGCACAGCCACCCACAGACCCAGCGCGACCAGGACGGTCGCGCCGATATGGCCGACGAAGAAAGTGTGCACAAGCTTCACGGCCCCGAACCGGCGCTCCGCCAACGCGAGCAGGCAGGCCAGCATGGGGACGATGAAGAAGACCGTGGCCGCGCCCTCACCGACCAGGAAGGCACTGGAGAACAATGTCGCGAAACGGCCATTGGTGAGATTGTGCAGGTTGGTGCTGGCATGCAGCAGGATTCGCGTCTCGCGGGGCGCGCTCACCATGGTCAGGGCGACAGCCACCGCCATCAGCACACCCACGTAGCTGTAGGTGGCGGGCAGCCAGAGGGCCGACCACCGGAAGCGGCGGGCGGTGACGGGCCGCGGAGACGCGGGCGCGAGGACCATGCTGTCGATCATTGTCTTTCTCATCCAGCCGGGACCGGTTTTCGGCTGGGAACTCTCTGTGGGTATATACCCGGGTGACATCAGAATACGCAGAAGGCCCCCAGCAGATTGCTGGGGGCCTTCGCGAATGATGTTCCGGCGGTGTCCTACTCTCCCACACCCTGTCGAGTGCAGTACCATCGGCGCAGGTGGCCTTAGCTTCCGGGTTCGGAATG
>NZ_JBSGCY010000052.1:0-41149 GCF_053602115.1 Nocardia sp. NPDC004582
CGTCGAGCCGGCCCCGGCGACCGGGTGGGGCGGTGCCCCCGCGTCCGCTCCGGCTCCCGCGCCCGCGGATCCGGGTCCGGCGGGCGGGGGTTCGTTCGAGCGGGAGAGCGCGCGTTTCGCGCCGCCGGAGGACGATATTCCGCTGCCCGACGGGCCGGACCTCCCGGACGATCCGGGGCCGGGGGACTACTCGCCGGTAGGTTATGACGGCGTCCCACCTGCTACTACGCCGGAGGAGGAGCGGGAGATGCTGGAGGAGTCGGCCAAGCCGGTGCCTCCGGAAGAGCGCCGCGACCCGGATGAGGTGGCCCTAGCCCTACTGGTGTCGGAGTTGGGCGCCACACCGCTGGAGGGTTGACAGTTCCCTCGGGTGCCAACTTAAGTTAACCGGAGTTCGCATAGTTCGGTACTATGATCGGGTGGCCGTGAGTATCGGTTTCGCGAGGTTCTAAGGTATGCCCAGGCGTACGGGTTACCGGAGCGTCAACAAACCGGCTCGGGACGTTGTTTGTACAGCGTCAAAGGCGATCGGTCGTGGGGCCGGTCGGCGAGGTATGGCTACGGCACGGCCCGCACAACGCGGTGACGGCGCACCCAAGAGAGGAAAACTCCGATATGACCACAGAGGCCTACATTTACGAGGCCATCCGCACCCCGCGCGGCAAGAACCGCGGCGGTGCGCTGCACTCGGTCAAGCCGATCGACCTGACCACCGGTCTGGTCCGCGAGCTGCGGAACCGCTTCCCGAACCTCGATGAGGATCGGATCTCGGACATCATCCTGGGTGTCGTCTCCCCGGTGGGCGACCAGGGTGCCGACATCGCCCGCACCACCGTGCTGACCGCCGGCCTGCCCGACACCGTCGGCGGCTTCCAGCTCAACCGCTTCTGCGCCTCCGGCCTCGAGGCTGTCAACCTGGCCGCGCAGAAGGTCCGCTCCGGCTTCGACGACCTGGTCATCGCCGGTGGCGTCGAGTCCATGTCCCGCGTGCCGATGGGCTCCGACGGCGGCGCGATGTTCATGGACCCGCGCACCAGCTACGACAGCTACATTGTCCCGCAGGGCATTTCGGCCGACCTGATCGCCACCATCGAGGGCTTCAGCCGCGATGACGTGGACGCCTACGCCGTGCGCTCGCAGGAGCTGGCCGCCAACGCCTGGAAGAACGGCTACTTCGCCAACTCGGTCGTCCCGGTCAAGGACATGAACGGCCTGACCGTGCTCGACAACGACGAGCACATGCGCCCCGGCACCACCGCCGCCGACCTCGGCAAGCTGAACCCGGCCTTCGCCGGCATCGGCGAGATGGGCGGCTTCGACGCGGTGGCCATGCAGCGCTACCACTTCGTCGAGTCCATCAACCACGTGCACCACGGTGGTAACTCCTCGGGCATCGTCGACGGCGCCGCCCTGGTGCTGGTCGGTTCCGAAGAGGCCGGCGCCGCCTCGGGCCTGACCCCGCGCGCCCGCATCGTGGCCACCGGCACCTCCGGCGCCGACGCCACCATCATGCTCACCGGTCCGACCCCGGCCGCCGAGAAGGCGCTGGCCAAGGCCGGTCTGAAGCGTGAGGACATCGACCTCTACGAGATCAACGAGGCCTTCGCCTCCGTCGTCCTGAAGTTCCAGAAGGACCTGGCGATCCCGGACGAGAAGCTGAACGTCAACGGCGGCGCGATCGCCATGGGCCACCCGCTGGGCGCGACCGGCGCGATGATCACGGGCACCGTGGTCGACGAGCTGCACCGTCGCAACGCCCGCTACGGCCTGATCACCCTGTGCATCGGCGGCGGCATGGGTGTCGCCACCATCATCGAGCGCGTCTGACGCCCACCGACTTTTCTCTAGGGAGACACGAAAAACTATGACCGAGAACATGATCGGCTGGGAAAAGGACGCCGACGGCATCGTCGTGCTGACCATGGACGACCCCAACCAGGGCGCCAACACCATGAACCAGCTCTACAAGGACTCCATGAAGGCGACCGTCGATCGCCTCGAGGCCGAGAAGGACGACATCACCGGTGTCGTCATCACCTCCGCGAAGAAGACCTTCTTCGCCGGCGGCGACCTGAAGAACATGATGAAGACCACCCCCGCGGACGCGGCCTCCATCATGGAAGAGCTCACCACCATCAAGGCCGACCTGCGTCGCCTGGAGAAGCTGGGCAAGCCGGTCGTCTCCGCGATCAACGGCGCCGCCCTGGGCGGCGGCCTGGAGATCACCCTGGCCACCCACTACCGCATCGCGGCCGACGTGAAGGGCGTGCAGCTGGGTCTGCCCGAGGTCTCCCTCGGCCTGCTCCCGGCCGGTGGCGGCGTCACCCGCATCACCCGCATGCTGGGCATCGCCAACGGCCTGATGGGCGTGCTGCTGCAGGGCCAGAAGTTCAACCCGGCCAAGGCCAAGGCCACCGGCCTGATCAACGAGGTCGTCGGCTCGATCGAGGAGCTGGTCCCGGCCGCCAAGGCGTGGATCAAGGCCAACCCGGACAAGGGCGTGCAGCCCTGGGACGTCAAGGGCCACAAGATCCCGGGCGGCACCCCGTCCACCCCGGCGCTGGCCGCCAACCTCCCGGCCTTCCCGGCCAACCTGCGCAAGCAGCTCAAGGGCCAGAACATGCCGGCGCCGCAGGCCATCATGGCCGCCGCGGTCGAGGGCGCGCAGGTCGACTTCGACACCGCGTCGCTGATCGAGTCCCGCTACTTCGTGTCCCTGCTGACCGGCCCGGTCGCCAAGAACATGATCCAGGCGTTCTTCTTCGACCTGCAGCACATCAACAACGGCGGTTCGCGTCCGAAGGACGTGCCGAAGCGTGAGATCAAGAAGGTCGGCGTGATCGGCGCGGGCATGATGGGCGCGGGCATCGCGTACGTCACCGCCAAGGCTGGTATCGACGTCGTCCTCAAGGACGTCACCATCGAGGCCGCCAACAAGGGCAAGGACTACTCGGTCAAGCTCGAGGAGAAGGCGCTCTCGCGTGGCAAGACCACCGAGGAGAAGTCGAAGGTCCTGCTCGACCGCATCAAGCCGACCGCCGACGCGGCCGACTTCGCGGGCGTGGACTTCGTGATCGAGGCCGTGTTCGAGAACCCGGAGCTCAAGGCGAAGGTCTTCGGCGAGATCGAGGACATCGTGGACGCCGACGCGCTGCTCGGCTCCAACACCTCGACCCTGCCGATCACCCTGCTGGCCAACGGCGTGAAGCGGGCCGAGGACTTCATCGGCATCCACTTCTTCTCCCCGGTCGACAAGATGCCGCTGGTCGAGATCATCAAGGGCGAGAAGACCTCCGACGAGGCCCTGGCCCGGGTGTACGACTACACCCTCGCGATCCGCAAGACCCCGATCGTGGTGAACGACTCGCGCGGCTTCTACACCTCGCGCGTGATCGGCAAGTTCATCAACGAGGCCATCATGATGCTCGGTGAGGGCATCGACCCGCAGACCATCGAGCAGGCCGGTCTGCAGGCGGGCTACCCGGCGGCGCCGCTGAAGCTGTCGGACGAGCTGAACTTCACCACCATGCAGAAGATCTACAAGGAGACCGCCGAGGCCGTGGTGGCCGCGGGCGGCGAGATCGACGCCGCTTCCGGCGCGACCGCGAAGATCCTCGACAAGCTGGTGGGCGAGTTCGACCGCAAGGGCAAGGCCGGCGGCGCGGGCTTCTACGACTACGACAACGGCAAGGCGACCGGTCTGTGGTCGGAGCTGCGCTCCACCTTCGGCACCTCGACCACCCTCCCCGAGGGCGTCACCCTGCAGGATCTGAAGGACCGCATGCTGTTCGCGGAGGCCATCGAGACCCAGAAGTGCTTCGACGAGAACGTGCTGACCTCGACCGCCGACGCCAACATCGGCTCGATCTTCGGCATCGGTTTCCCGGCCTGGACCGGTGGCACCCACCAGTTCATCGTCGGCTACCCGGGTGGACAGGAAGCCTTCGTGGCCCGCGCCGACGAGCTGGCCGCCAAGTTCGGCACCCGCTTCGAGGTTCCGGCCTCGCTGCGCAAGTAGTAACCGTGCGCGAGCGCTGAACCACCGGCGCTCGAGCATAGGAAACCACCCGGCCCGGGTCGCGAATACGCGGCCCGGGCCGAGTGTTCTACAGGGATGGGTACCGCGGCGGCGCGGCGCCGAAAGGGTCCACACGCTCGAGCGGTCCGCGCTACGTTGAATATGCGCGGGTGGACACGGTTACTCGTTCCAGGTCGAGGTGGTGGAGATGGACTCACAGGCGCGCCGGGACGGCTCGCGGCGTGAGCGGACGTCTCTCGAAAACTCCACGCAGGCATACCTTCCCGTGAATATCGACGACGAACTCGAGGCCATGGGCCTGTTCGACGCGCAGGAGATCGGGCGGGGCGGGTTCGGGGTGGTGTACCGCTGTGCCCAGCGCGCCCTGGACCGGGTGGTGGCGGTGAAGGTGCTCTCCGCCGAGATCGACGACGAGAGCCGGGAGCGGTTCCTGCGCGAGGAGCACGCCATGGGCCGGTTGTCCGGGCATCCCAACATCGTGGACATCCTCCAGGTGGACGTGACGCCGACCGGGCGGCCCTACATCGTGATGCCGTACGCGACCCGCGGCTCCCTGGAGCAGGTGGTGCGCGACAACGGGCCGTTGTCCTGGGCGGATTCGCTGCGGGTCGGGGTGAAGCTGGCGGGGGCGATCGAGACCGCGCATCGCGCCGAGGTGCTGCACCGGGACGTGAAACCCGCCAATGTGCTGCTGAGCCGGTACGGGGAACCGCAGCTCACCGACTTCGGAATCGCCCGCATTCCGGGCGGCTTCCGCACGTCCACGAGTTTGATCACCGGGTCGCCCGCGTTCACCGCGCCCGAGGTGCTCAAAGGCGACGAGCCGACCGTGCGCTCGGATGTGTACGGGCTCGGCTCCACCCTGTTCGCGCTGCTGACCGGGCACGCCGCCTTCGAGCGCCAGGCCGGGGAGAAGGTGGTGGCGCAGTTCCTGCGCATCACCAGTCAACCGGTCCCGGACCTGCGGGAACTGGAGATCCCGGCGGATGTGGCGGCTGCCATCGAGGCGGCCATGTCCCCCGAGCCGCGGGATCGGCCCGCCAGCGCGGAGGAATTCGGTGAGCTGCTGCGCGGGGTGCAGGGCGATCACGATCAGGTGCCGGACGAGATGGCGCTGCTCGACGGCGCGGAAACCGGTGTGGACGGCCACAACCCGTCGGCCCCGACGTATTCGACCCAGCGCAGGCACAATGTGGTGACGGCCCCGCGCACCCGGTCGCTGACCCTGCGTCCGACCGGCAATCCGAGCGCGGTGTTCGGCACCGGCAATACGCTGCCGCCTACGGCCGCAACGAAATTCCGGCCGCCGACCCCGGCACGTGAACCGATCGCCCGGCCCCGGCTGCTGGAGCCGTTGCGGTCGGGCGGCCGCCGTCGGCTGGCGGTGATCCACGGCCCGGCCGGATTCGGCAAGAGCACGCTGGCCGCGCAGTGGTGTGCCGAGCTCACCGATCGCGGGGTGGCGGTGGCCTGGATCGGCATCGACCGTGACGACGACAACGAGGTGTGGCTGCTGGCCCACATCATCGCGGCCATCCGGAAGGTGCGGCCGGAGATCGGCGTCGGGCTGGAGCAGCTGCTGGAGGAGCGGCCCGCCGAGGCGGTGCCGTACGCGGTGTCGGCGCTCATCGACGAGGTGCAGGCGGGCGGGCAGCCGGTGGTCGTGGTGGTGGACGACTGGCATCGGATCACCGATGCCGGGGCGCAGCGGGTGATGGCGTCGCTGCTCGACAATAGTTCGCACGAACTGCGTTTCGTCATCACCAGCCGGGAGCGGTCGGGGCTGCCGCTGAGCCGGATGCAGGTGGCCGACGAGCTGATCGAGCTCGGGTCCGGGCAGTTGCGGCTGACCGAGGCGGAGACCAGGGAGATCCTGGTCGAGCGGCTGGGGCTGGAGTTGAGCGACCGGCAGGTCGAGCAGATCCACGCCGCCACCGACGGCTGGCCCGCCGCGATCCAGCTGGCGGGGCTGTCGCTGCGCGCGGCGGATCACGATGTGGATCGGCTGATCGCCGGGCTGTCCGGCGACAACAAGGCGATCCGGGAGTATCTGGCCGAGGACGTGCTCGGCGCCATCGAGCCGCGCATGCTCGAATTCCTCAGTGCCATCGCGATTCCGGAGCGGGTGAACGCCTCGCTGGCCGAAGCCCTGTCGGGTGCGCGCGACGCCGCGGATCTGCTCGACGAGGCCGAGCAGCGTGAGCTGTTCGTGCACCGGATCCCCGACGATCCGAGCTGGTACCGGATGCAGCCGATGGTGGCCGAGCATCTGCGGGCGCGGCTGGACCGGGCGCAGCCGGGACAGTTGAAGAAGTTGCACGGCAAGGCTTCTCGCTGGTTCGCCGAACACAATCTGATCAAGCAGTCGGTGGATCACGCGCTGGCCGCCACCGATCTGAAGTACGCGCTGGACCTGGTCGAGAAGGGCGGCATGGATCTGATCGACAGTTCCCGGCTGGCCACCCTGTTCGGCACGGTGTCGAAACTGCCGGTGCAGCAGGTGACCTCGCGGTCCAAGCTGTTGATGGCGCTGGCGCGCGCGAATGTGAATCTGCAGCAGTCCGGGGCGGCGCGGACCGCGCTGGGCCGGTTGTCGAACATGCTGGCGCGCAGCGGCACCGACGATGCCGAGGCGGTGACCCAGCGCTGTCAGGCCGCGGTGCTGGCGGCGGCCGATCAGGTGGCGCGCGACCGCACCGAGGGTGTGCTCGACAAGATCACCGAATGCCTGAAACTGGCCGATGATCTTCCGGCGTGGACGGTGTCCACGGCCGCGAATCTGGCCACGTTCGTGCGGCTGTGCGACTTCGACTTCGAGGGCGCGCGCACCATGCAGGACTGGGCCGCCCCCTTCCACGCGCGCTCGGCCGACCCGTTGGGGGAGGTGTTCGGGCTGTGCGCCCGCGGCGCCGTCGCCTACGAGCAGCTCGATATCGACACCGCCACACGGTGTTTCGAACAGGCGTGGCAGACCGCCCGCGATCGCGCCGGGTCCCGTTCGGACGCGGTGCGGGTGGCTGCTGCGCTGCTGGGCGAGGTGGCCTACCGCCGCGGCGACCTCGACAGCGCCGAGCGGCTGCTGGATCAGAGCCACGAATTGACCACCCGTGTCGGGCCGGTCGATTTCCTGGTCACCATCTTCGTCAGCGGCGCGCGGGTGAAGGCGGTGCGCGGCGATCTGGAGACGGCCGTGGCCCGCCTGGACGAGGGCGCGCGGATCGCCGCCGACCGCAGGCTCAGCCGGCTGGCCGCGCAGGTCCGGGCCGAACGCCTGCGCCTGGGCCTGCCCGCCGATTCGCTGAGTACGGGCCTGGTCACCGACCCGATGGCGCGCAGCCCGCGGCATGCCACCGGTGCGGCGGTGCTGACCGCCGAGGCCGAGGAGATCGCCACCATCCGGGCGTTGCTGGCCCGCCACTATCGCGGCGACGACCGCGCCACCGACGACCTGGCCCCGCTCGGCACCGATGACACCGTGGTGAAGCGGGCCCGCGTGCTGCACTCCCGGATTCAGGAACAGCGGCGGCCCCGGGCCGAGCTCGATTCGGCGCTGCTGCTGGCCGAGTGCCTGTCCGCCGCGGGCTGGCTGGGGGAGTCGATCGCGGTGCTCACGCCGGTGGTGCTGCGCTGCGCGGAGCTGGGCTGGTCGCGGCCGCTGCTGGACGCCGGGCCGGGCGTGCTCACCATCCTGCGGACCATGCGGCACGAGATGCCGCTGGACGCGGGGGACGGCCGGGAGCTGCCGCGCCGCTTCCTGGATTCGCTGCTGTAGCTCGGGTCGCGCGGGGTGCTGTAGGGCGGGTCGCAGGGTATTCACAGCGTTTCTCGAGGAACGGCGGACACAATCGCCGTCGTGTTCTCGCCGCATGCGCCGTCGCAGTCACCGCCGCTCGGGCCGCCGCCCGCGCCGCACCCGCCCGCCGCTCGCAACGGGTACGGGGCCTTCCACCACGGGGTTTCGCTCTTGCACGGCTGGGTGCCGCAGGTGGTGGCGTTCGTGGCGGTGCTGCTGCTGGTGATCGCGTTCGCGCGGGCGACGCGGCGCTGGTGGGTGCTGTGGATGCCGGTGTGCGCGGTGGCGGGCGTCGCGGCGGCCTGGGCGGCCTGGGATTTCGTGGACGATCAGGGGCTGGCCTCGGATCCGGCCCCGGCGTTGTTGTGGGCGTCGGTCGGGCTGACGGGCGCCGGACTGGTAGCCGCGATCGTGGGACTGCGGACCGGCGGCTGGTGGCAGCGGATCGCGGCGGTGCTGGCCGTCCCGGCGGCGCTGCTGTACACCGGCGTCGTGCTGAACCAGTGGGTCGGTTACTACCCGACGGTGCAGGCGGCGTGGGACGCGCTCAACGCGGATCCGCTGCCGCATCAGGTTGACCTGGACGAGCTGGCCGGACTGCGCGATACGGATGTGGGGACCGGGCGCATCGTGGAGGTCGATATTCCGGAGGCGGGCAGCGATTTCCGGCATCGCCGCGAATACGTGTACCTGCCGCCTGCCTGGTTCGCGGGCGCCGAGCCGCCCACCCTGCCGGCGGTCATGATGATCGGCGGCGAGTTCAACACCCCCGCCGACTGGGTGCGCAGTGGCCAGATCATGCCCGCCGTGGACGCTTTCGCGGCCAAGAACAACGGGCAGACCCCGGTGCTGGTGTTCGTCGATTCCGGCGGCAGCTTCAACAATGACACCGAATGCGTGAACGGCCCGCGTGGCAATGCGGCCGATCACCTCACCATGGATGTGCCCGGCTATCTGGAGTCGACGTTCGGCGTCGCGAAGGATCCGGCGCGGTGGGCGGTGGTGGGCTGGTCCATGGGCGGCACCTGCGCGGTCGATTTGGCCGTCATGCATCCGGATCTGTTCGGCGCCTTCGTCGATATCGCCGGTGACCTGGGCCCGACCGCGGGCAGCAAGGAGCAGACAATCAAGCGCCTCTACGGCGGAAACGCCGATGCCTGGGCGCGATTCGATCCGTTGACCGTCATGGAACGGCACGGTCCCTACACGGGCGTGGTCGGCTTGTTCGACGACCTGACCGCGCCCAAGCGCAACGGCAATGGCGGTTATGGGGGCAACGGCGGTAATGGCGGCACCGGCGGCAATGGCACGCCGAATCCGCAGCAGCAGCGGAACTTTCCCGGCCGGCCCCCGGTGTCCGAGGATCAGATCGGCAAGGGCGGCCGCGACGGCGTCCAGGACACCAATGAGGAGGGCGCGGCCGAGCAGCTGTGCGACGCGGGCCGCAAGGCCGGCATCGACTGCACGGTGCACACCACGGTCGGCGGCCACACCTGGCAGTTCGCCGCCTCGGCCTTCACCTCGTCGTTCCCTTGGCTGACAGCCCGTTTGGGGATTCCGGTGCCCAGCCTGACGTCGTGAAAAGAGAACGGGCGTCGGCACCCGGCCGCACGCCCGTCCTCGAGGTCTCAGGGATCTACCCGGGAGAGCCCGGGTGGGTCATGCCTTCCACCACGGACGGAGCGGCACCGTCCAGCCCTGGTCCGCGCCGAGTTTGACGCCCAGGATCTGGTGTAGCTGCACCACATTCCGCTCGAATCCGAGCTGACAGCCCGCCATGTACAGGCCCCACACCTTGGCGGTGCCCTCGCCGACCTCACCGACCGCGGCGTCCCAGTTCTTCACCAGGTTGTCGCACCATTCGGCGAGGGTGAGGGCGTAGTGCTTGCGCAGGTTCTCCTCGTGCAGCACTTCCAGGCCCACGTTCTGGATCTCGGAGATGATGCGGCCGGAGCCCGCCAGTTCGCCGTCGGGGAAGACGTAGCGGTCGATGAAGTCGCCCGCCTTGGTGACGCGGGTGTTGTCGGGCCGGGTGATGGAGTGGTTGAGGAACAGGCCGCCGACCTTCAGCTTGGACTTGATGTAGTCGAAGTAGGCCGGGTAGTTGTGCACGCCGATGTGTTCGGTCAGGCCGATGGAGGACACCGCGTCGAAATTGCCCTCGCGCACGTCGCGGTAATCGGAGTGCCGCACCTCGGCGAGATCGGACAGGCCCTCCTCGGCGATCGTGGCCCGCGCCCATTCGGCCTGCTCGGCGGACAGGGTCGCGCCGATCACGTGGACGCCCTGTTTGGCGGCGTAGCGCACCATGCCGCCCCAGCCGCAGCCGATGTCGAGCAGCCGGTCGCCGGGTTTCAGGTTCAGCTTCTCGAAGACCAGCCGGTACTTGTTCTCCTGCGCCTGTTCCAGCGTCCAGGCCGGGTCCTCGTAGGCGGCGCAGGTGTAGGTCATGGACGGGCCCAGCACGTATTCGTAGAAGGTGTTGGAGACGTCGTAGTGGTGGTGGATGGCCTCGGCGTCGCGAGTCTTGCTGTGCCGCAGTCCTTCCAGCGCGATACGCCGCCAGCGCGGCATGGCCTCCTGCGGCGGCGGGGGCACCGGCTTGAGCAGTTCCCAGCCCAGCGAGCGGGCGATGACCACCAGCTGCAGCGCGGTGGGGCGGCGGAACTTCATGCCCGCCATGGCCTTCAGCAGTTCGTACGGGTCCCCGGGCTCGACGCCGTGGGCGATCAGATCCCCGGCGATGTAGGCGCGCGCCATGCCGAGGTCGCCGGGGGCGGTGGCGATGTAGTTGACGCCGCGGGGTGTGAGGATCTCGAGGCCGAATTCGGAGTCCTCGGGTCCGGCGGTGCTGCCGTCGTAACAGGTCAGGCGAATGGGCACCGGGCCGTCGAGCAGGGTCGCGAAGATCTCGGCGATGCTCAGTTTGGTTCCGAGCTCGGCGAATACGTCGGAACGGTCCTTGTACGTGGTCACTTGCGTTGCACCGCCTTCGAATACAGATCCAGTAGACGAGAATCCGGGTCGTAGCGTTTCTTGAGGGAGGAGTAGGCGCCGCCGCCGTAGTAGAGGCCGGCGAATTCATCCTGGTCGTAGAAGGAGTCGGAATACAGCGATTTGTGACCGTCCAGTTCGGACACCTTGCGTTCGATGGCGCGGTTGGCCGCGCCCTCGGGCTGTCCCGGCACGGTCGGCACGGCCGACCAGAAGCCGACGTTCACATAGGTGCGTTCCGGTTCCAGCGGGTACAGCGGCCAGGGGCGTTCGCCGCCGGTGTCGCGCAATCGCAACGGGCACAGCCAGATCGGCTCGATCGGGATCTCGCGCAGGAACCATTCCACGAATTCCGCGGTGTGCTCGAGCGGCACCTCGATGTCCTGCACCACTCGTTCCCGGGGCGGATTCCCGTGCCGCGCCTCGATCTTGTCGCCGATGGCGTACTTGTGGTCGAGGGCGATGAGTTTCCAGTAGAAGCTGGAGCGCCGGTACCGCTGCGGCCAGCAGCGCCGGATCCGCGGGTTCTGCGCGCCGAAGGCCCGGGAGCACCAGAACCAGTCGGTGTCCCAGCGCCACAGGTAGTCGTGGATGGTGAGCCGGTCGCGTTTGGGTCGCGGCGAGTCGTGCTGGATGGACCGGTAATAGATGTCCATGCCGGTGTAGTCGCTGACCGGGCCGGGTTCGCCGGTCTGGCGGCCCAGGATCAGGTAGCTCTCGTCGGCGGTGAACACCACGCCGTCGAGGTAGTCGACCGGCTCGCCGTCCCAGGCGCGGTCTTCGATGATCCGCGCCATGGCGGCCTCGAGTTCGCGCAGCTGGTGAAAACGGAGGTGCCGCACCTCGACATAGGGCTGAACGGGTTCCAGCTCGATCTTCAGTCGCGTCGAATACCCCAGCGTTCCATAGGAGTTGGGGAAGCCGCGGTACAGCTCGGCGTGCTCCCCGTCGCGGGTGGCGGTGATGATCTCGCCCGCCCCGGTCAGCACGTCCATTTCCAGGACCGATTCGTGCGGCAGCCCGTTGCGGAAGGAGGTGGATTCGATGCCCAGTCCGGTGACCGCGCCGCCGAGGGTGATGGTCTTGAGTTGCGGCACCACCAGCGGGGCGAGCCCGTAGCGCAGCGTGGTGGCGACCAGATCCTCGTAGGTGGTCATCCCGGCCACGTCGGCCGTGCGGGCTTCCGGGTCGACCGCGATGACCCGCGTCAATCCGGACACGTCGAGTCCGGGTGCGGTGCTGCGGGCGCGGGCGCGAAAGAGATTGGATGTCTTCTTGGCCAGCCGCACGTTCGCGTCCGGTGGGATGGCGCGGTAGGAGGCCAGGAGGCGATCGACTCCGGCCTGATGCGCGGCGAAACCAGATTCCTGTGCGGCCGGTGCGCGGCCGGCCTTCCCCAACAGACTCACTGCCACCCTCGAAAACCTAGCGTGCACCGACCGGTACGGCCAGCAAGTAAGCACCGGCGGGGCGGGTTTTCACACATAGTTTGCATGCGTGCCGGCAGGCGTGACCTGCCTTGTAGTCAGGGTATTCCCGACTCGCCCGTGATAATTCTTACTTTAGCTAACGTTTAGCTTACGGTGTTGCGCTCCAGCGGTTTTCGCGGTCGCGTGCGGGAAAAATCGGCGGCCGGGGCGGCTTCGAACTGTGAAACGCCCACATTTCTGAGGGTCTTGACACGCGTATTTGGACCCAACTAGCGTCTGCCTACGCGCACGAGCGCGTCGGCTTGCGGGTGAGGGATAGCGGTATGACATGGAATAGCGTGGATCGGGTCAGCTCCCTGGATCGCGACAAGTTCTACAGCGAATATGTCTCCAAAGGCAAGCCGGTTGTGCTAGAGAACCAAACCGCCGGATGGCCCGCCCGCAAATGGACACCGGACTTCTTTCGAAACCTCGACTGCCAGGTCGAGCTCGGGGTCAAGAAGGGCAATGTCGCCGATGGCGAGCGCACCAAGATGACCCTCGCCGACTACATCGACCTGCTCGAACAGGACGCCGCCCGGATCGAGGCGGGCGAGCCCAGTCAGAACCCCGGCTACCTGCACGACGTGCCCTTGTTCCGCGCTTTCCCGGAACTGATCGCGGACGCCGATCCTTTCCCGATGCACCTGATGCCGGAGTGGTACGGCGAGCGCTGGCACGAATACACCCAGCATTTCATCGGACCGTCGGGAAGCGTCACGCCGCTGCATTTCGACACTCTGCTGACCCACAATCTCTTCTTCCACCTGTACGGCCGCAAGCAGTTCATCCTCATGCCCGCCGAACAGAAAGACCTGTGCTATCTGCGCAGCTGGCGCTGGGCGAATTACGATCCCGCGGCCCCCGACTACGAGAAGTTCCCGCAGGCCGCGAACATCACCCCGGTCACCGTCGTCCTGGAACCCGGCGATGTGCTGTACATGCCGCCCGGCACCATGCACCACGTCACCAACCTGACCATGACGATCGCGTTCAATATCGACTGGCACACCGCGCAGAGCGCCCGGCGCGGCATCGGCAGCGTGTTGCGGGGTGCGCCGATGATGAACGGCTACTACAACACGCTCATGTATCTGGGTCTGGGCCTCGGTATCCCCGAGAAGACCATTTTCCGGTACTACAAGTCGTACCTGACCTACGTCAGCTGACCCGTCACAGCGGGTCGTCGAGCTCCAGCTGCCGGATCTGCGGCAGGTAGGGGTCCAATTCGCCGGCCTCGAAACGGCACATGCCGATCACGTGCCAGAACTGGCCGGCGGTCAGCCCTTCGGTCTTGTAGCGGCCGTCCGGGGTGAACGCCGCCCAGCCCTCCGGCAGGCCCAGCAGGGTGGCCCGCGGCTCCGGTGCGGCGCCGGACTCGTCCAGGGCCCACACCATGATCGAGCCGTCATTGCCGCCGCTGGCCAGCAGCCGCCCGGACGGATCGAAGGCCAAGGACCGCACCCGGTTCCGATGGCCGTGCAGGGTGTGGCGGTGCTCGCCGGTGCCGATGTCCCACAGGTGGATCACCAGGTCGTCGCCCGCCGTGGCGAGCAGACCCGACCGGGAATCCACCGCGACGCACCACAATCGCCCGCGGTGCAGGTCCAGGCGATGCAGCGGGGGGCCTCCGGCCCGGTTCCAGATCCGGACCGTGCCATCCCAGGAGATGCCCGCGACCAGGTCGCCGTGCAGGACCACCCCGTAGACGCGATGCCCGCCGGTGCCGCTCGGCCTCGGATCCGACAGGGTGCCCAGCAGTTCCCCCGACTCCACCGCCCAGAGCCGGATCTGTCCGTCGTCGCAGCCGGTGGCCATGGTCGCGCCGGTGGCGTCGAAGGCGATCGAGCGCACCCGGCCGCGATGCTCGGCACAGACCGCGTGCTCGCCACCGGTCTCGCGGGTCCACACGGTGACGGTGTCGTCGTCGTTGGCGGTGGCGATGAAGCGGGCGGTCGGGTCGTAGGCGATGGCCCACACCGGCGCGGAGTCGACGGTGATCTCGCGTTCGGCCTCGCCGGTGCCGATATCGAAAACCCGTAGCCGCCCGGCGTTTCCGACCGTCACCAGCTGGGTGGCCCGGGCCGGGCTGAACACGCCCGATTCCACCGTGATCAGCCCGTCCGCGCTGCCCTGCAGGCGGCGGGTGAGCCGCCCGGTGGCGGCGTCCCAGAGCCGGACGCTGCTGTCGTTGCCGATGCCCGCGAGCAGGGTGCCGTCCGCGTTGAAGGACACCGCGCGCACGTGCCGCCCGTGCCCGGTGAGGGTGTGCAGGCGTTCGCCGGTGGCCGGATCCCAGACGCGCAGCGCGAACTGGTCGTCGGCGATGGCGAGCTGGGTGCCGTCGGGCCGGAACGCGAACGGCCAGATGGATCCGGTGTGCCCGGTCAGCTTGTGCAGCGGCGCGCCGGTGCGGCCGTCGCGCACGTAGACCGCGCCCGCGGTGTCGCCGGAGGCGAGCATGTCACCGCCGGGATCGAAGCCGAGCCAGTGGATGCGGGCACTCCCGTGCTCGGTGCGCGCGTGCCGCTGCGCGCCGGTGCCGGTGTCCCACAGCCGGATTCCGCCCGCGAGATCGCCGCTGGCCAGGATGGGTTCGGTCGGATGGAAGGCGACCGTGTACACGATGTGCTGGTGTCCGGACAGGTCGTGGACCAGGGTCCCGGTGGCCGGATCCCACAGTCCGAGTGCGCCGTCCGCGCCCCCGGCGGCCAGCAGCGTGCCCATCGGATCCCAGCAGACCCGGCGGACCGGTCCCGGTGCGGCCCGGAAGCCGCCGACTTCGGACCCGGTGCCCAGGTGCCAGATCCGCACGGCCCCATCGTGATACGCGGCAGCGATCCGGTCGCGATGGAAGGCGAGGCTGTAGATGCGTTGCGGATGGCCGTCCGGCGGTGGGAATTCGTGCAGCAGTTCCCCGTCGGGGAGTCGGCGCACGCGCAGCGTCCCGGCCGCGTCGCCGGTGGCGAGCAGGGTTCCGGCGGTATCGGTTTCCAGTGGCCAGGGCCAGTTCTCGTGTCCGGTCAGCACCGCCTTGACCGCGCCGCTGGCGGCGTCCCAGATCCGCACCGTTCCGTCGGCCGAGCCGGTGACCAGCACCTGCTCGGTGTAGGCGAGGGCGAAGGTGCGGTCGCGATGCCCGTGCAGGGTGCGCAGCGTGCGCCCGGTGTCGGCGCCGTAGACGACCACGCTGCCGGAGTCGCAGCCCACGGCGATGGTGCCGCCGTCGGGGCTGTAGGCCAGCGGCCGCGGCAGTCGTCCGCTCTGCGTGTCCACGCCGTGTTTGACCCCGATGGCGGCGGGAGCGAATTCGGTCAGCGGCGGGGTGCCGGGCACCCGGCCGGACCCGGCCAGGTCGGTCCCGGCGGGCCGGCCGATGACGTCGAGCAGCGCGGCCCGGGTCCAGCGGCTGCCCTCGCCGCGCACGCCGGTGAGGTCGGTGCGGGCCAGGCGGGCCCCGGTCAGGTCGGCGCGGCCCAGATCGGCGCGCACCAGGGAGGCCTGATCCAGGTGCGCCCGGTGCAGGCGGGCTCCGCGCAGGTCGGCGTTCTGGAGATTGGCGCTGGTCAGCTGGACTTCGGTCATATCCGCTCCGCGGAGGTCGGTGCCGACCAGGGAGGCCTGGTCGAGTTGCGCGCCCACCAGGCGGACGCCGCGCAGGACCGCCTGGTCCAGCACCGCGCCGGTGAGCCGGGTGGCGGTCATGTTCGCGCCGGTGAAATCGAGTTGCCGCAGATTGCGGAAGGACAGGTCCTCCCGCGACAGGTCGAGGCCGCGCAGGTCCTTGTCGGGGGCGATGCGCAGCCGGGCCGCGACGCGGGCGGCATTGGTGCGGGTGATCTCGTGTTCGCCCGGATCGTCCTGGACGCGTTCGACCCAGGCCTGCAGCGGTTCGACTTCGGCCAGATCGCAGAGGAATTCGACGGCGAGCGGTTCCAACTGCGCCTGCGCCAGCGGCGCGGGTTCGGCGACCCGCTCGCCCAGCTGGGTGGCGACGGCCTTGGCCACCAGCCAGTCCCGCACCGAGGAGTGGATGAAGCCGAACCGGTTGTCGTCGGTGCGCACGATCAGGCTGCGGGAGCCGAGGGCGTGCACGAACTGCGCCACATTGAGCCGGCTCGCGTCGATCTCCTGTACGGCGGCCTGCGCGACCTCGGTCAGCTCGGTGAGATTCAGGTAGGGTCGCCCGTTCTCCCACACCCGCAGCGCGAAATACGTGACGGCGAGCCACAGTTCGGCCAGGCCCAGGGTGGGCTGAGAACTGGCGCGTTCGGGGGAACGCTCGATCTCGTAGGTGAGCCAGCTGGTCAGGATCTCCTCGTAGAGCCGGGTGGGGCCGATGATGCGGCGGGCCCCGGCCGCGGTGCGCAACCGTTGTTCGTCCAGGTCGGCGATGAAGCTCAGCATGCGCGGATTGCAGGCCAGTTTCAGCAGGCCGGGTATGCCGCGCAGCAGCCGCATGCGGGCGTCGGCCGAGGGCCCGGTGGGGCCGTAGCGGTTCACCAGGAAGGCGTGCACCTGCTCGTCGGTGAAGTTCTCCACGCTCAGGATGTAGCGGTCCGGGTGCGGGTCCTCGCGGGTGTCGAGGGCCGCCGCGATCTGGTCGTAGGACTTGAAATGCTGTGTGCGCCCGGCTACCACGACCTTGGCCCGCCCGACCGCGGCCTGCAGCAGGGTGGCCATGTGCTCGGCGGCGCTGTCGTAGTTGAGGCGGGTGAGCAGTTCGTCGAAGCCGTCGAACAACAGCACCACCCGGCCCTGCTCCAGCATGTATCGCAGGGCGCGCAGGTCGATGCGGGATTCGCCATTGTTGGCCAGGTGCGCGGCCAGCAGCGTGTCCAGGGAACTGGTGCGATCCAGTTCGCGCAGTTCGATGTGAATCGGCACCAGGCCGGTGGTGGTCTCGGCGATCCGGCGGGTCAGCTCGCGCAGCGCGAAGGTCTTGCCGAGCCCGAAATCGCCGAGCAGCAACACGAATCGGCCGTCCGCGGCGGTCACCAGGTTCATCAGTTCCGCGACCAGATCGTGCTGCACCTCGCGGCCGCGCGGAGCCAGCATGCGGAAGCGTTGCGGCACATACAGTTCCGGCGGATAGGCCGGGTCCTCGCGCAGCCGGGCCGACTGTTTGCGCAGGTAGTCGCCTAATTCGACCATCCCCTGGAAGTCGGTGAAGCTGCGGATCCGCACGCCTTCGGCGGCCGCCCGGTCGGCCAGTTCCCGGCTCGGGGCGGGGCCCAGGTAGATGAGCTGGGAGCCGGGTCTCGGTTCGGGCCCGAGGAAGGCGTCGAGGACTTGGCCGGTCACCTCGCCCACGTGCGCGCCGATGATGAGCTGTTCGATGACCGGCTCGGAATTCACGGTGACCAGCAGGTAGTGCGGGTCCGCGGTGATCCGCCGGATGCGTGCGCCCGGATAGCGGACCTCACATACCTCGGCGACCTGCTCCAGCAGCATGTCGTGCGGCCGGGCGGTCTCGCTCGCCGGCAGTTCCGGGCGACGGGGCGCGGGCGGGGCGGCGGGCAGTTCCCGGGCGGCCCGGCTCTGCGCCGCCACAACGGCATTCGTCCAGGTGAGGGCCTGCGGGACGGGGGTCTCGAGCGGTTCGTCGTAGCGATAGCGGGTCAGTCCGGCGTCGGTGATGTGGACCAGTTCGGCCTGACCCGGCGCGGGCGCGGACAGGACGGGCAGTGTGCCGCCGGGGTGCGCGAGCGCGCGTCCCGCCCGGCCGGGGCCGCGCAGCAGCAGGTTCAGGCGCGGGCCCAGGCGGCGGAAGGCGCGTTCGGCGTCGCGCAGCACGCCCGCGTCGTAGGGCGAGGTGTTCGGGCCGGGGGCCGGATCATGGCGCAGCACGCCCAGCCGGAACCAGCCCTGCGCCTCCTGGGCGCGCAGTTGCTCGGCGAACCAGTCCTTCTGCTCGTCGCCGATCGAACCGTAGTCGTCCTCGGGGCGGTGGGTGGCCGCCATGGTGGAGTTCAAACCGGCCACGACCAGCCGTAATCCGGGGATCGGGAACAGCGTCCAGGGCTGGCCGACATCGAAGACCAGATGGTCGAGGCCGCGATAGAGGGTGTTGAACATCTGCTCGAACAGGCGCAGCTTCGCGAAATAGGGTGCGCGGGGCAGGCGGTCGTTGGCCTCGCAGTCCAGGAAATGGGCGCGGCAGGCCAGTTTCGAGATGTCGTGGTTGCCGGGGACGACGATCAGCCGATCGGGTTCGAGTTTGAGCAGCACGCGCAGGCCTGTGAGAAACGCGGTGGCCTTGCGGAATTCGGTCGGGTGCGCCGACTCGGTGAGATCGCCGCTGACCACGATGAGGTCCGGCGGCGGGGCCTGCCGGTCGACCAGTTCGGTGACCGCGCCCCAGATGTGCGACTGCAGACCCTCGGGGTCGGTGGGGATATCGGCCGACGCCCGCCCGAACCGCGGACCGCCGATATGCAGGATCGACAGCCCCGCGTGGGTGCGGGCCGCGGCCATGTCCCCGGGAAACGCCGGTGGTGAGAGCGGCCGGCGGCCGGGCGGCCCGGGTTCGGCTGGCGGAGACCATAAATCGTCCGAGCGCAGGGCCGGCTGCCGCCGCGGCATCCACCGCTCCGACAGCATCCGCTCGACCCGGTCCAGCACCTCCCGCCGCATCTCGGCCTCATCGGTCACCCCGAACAGGTCCAGGCAGGCGACCCCGGCCGGCAGCCATTCCAGCGAGCAGTCGCTGACCCGGATGGCCAGCAGCTTCCCCGGATCCACGTCCAGCGCGGCCTGCCACTCCCGGTTCGCGTGCCGCGACGACACATAGTCGCGGGTCAGCACCGCGATCACCAGATCCGCCTCGCGCACCCCCCGCTGCACGAACTCCCCGTAGTTCGCCGCCGGATCGAAGTCCCAGGACGACACCAGCGTCCGATACCGCCCCTCGGCGTGTTCGAGCAGCCATCCCAGCCAGATGGCCCATCGCTCGTCGGCCGCCGAATAGCTCGTGAACAGTAACCGCCCGCCCCACGCCGTCACACCGCCCAGTATCCCGCCCGCCAAACCACAGCGCTGCCAATCGAATTGACCTCTTTCCCAATTCTCAGATCATGCGACCCGCCCCGCCCTGCGAGAATCGACCGATGCGCGAAGAGGACTCCGGTGCACCTCCCGCCCCGGCCGACTCGGTCGTGCGGTGGCGGCCCGGCGTCCTGGACTCCGTCCGGATCGGCTTGCTGCTGGTCGGGCTGCTGTGCGTCGCGACCGGGCTGTTGCCGCGGGCGGAGGCGGCGGACAATATGCGGCGGATCGCGCCGCTGTTGTTGTTCCTGGGCAGCGTGATCGTGCTGGCGAATCTGGCGCGGCGGGCCAAGGTGTTCGATGTGATCGCGCATCGGCTGGCGATCATCGCGGGCGGGAACTATGCCGGGTTGTTCCTGTTGTGCGTGCTGTTCGCGTCGGTGACGACGACGGTGCTGAACCTGGACACCACCGCGGTGCTGCTGACGCCGGTGATGATCGCGCTCGCGGTGCCCGCGCGGATTCCGCCGCTGCCGCTGGCCATGACCACCCTGTGGCTGGCGAATACGGCGAGCCTGCTGCTGCCGGTGTCGAATCTGACCAATCTGCTGGCCGCGGATCGGGTCGCCTTGGACGCCACCGGGTTCGCGGCCCGCATGTGGCTGCCGCAGCTGTTGTCGATCGCGGTGACCATGGTGTGCCTGTGGTGGTGGTACTGGCGGCGGTCGCAGCGTGGGGCCGAACGGTATGTGGTGCCGGAGCCGATCCGGCCCGCGGACCTGCGGGAGCGGGTGCTGCTGTACGCGTCCGGGGGCGCGTGCGTGCTGTTCGTGCTGGCGATTCCGTTCGTGGGGGACCGGATCGGGATCGCGGCCACGGTGGCCGCGGCCACCGCCGTGCTGGCCTTCGCGATCTGCGACCGATCGGCGCTGCGGCCGTCCCTGCTGCCGTGGCAGCTGCTGGTGTTCGTGGCGGGCCTGTTCCTGGTGGTGCCGACGCTGTCGCGGTACGGGCTCTCCACGCTGATGGAACACCTGATCGGGCAGGACACCAGCGGGCCGGGCCTGTTCCGGGCCGCCGGGGCGGGGGCCGCGTTGTCCAATATCGTGAACAATCTGCCCGCCTACACCGCGGGCGAGGCCGTCGTGCCCGGCGGCCGGGATCAGTTGCTGGCCTTGCTGATCGGCACCAATGTGGGTCCGGTGGTGACGCCGTGGGCCTCCCTGGCCACCCTGCTCTGCCTGGAGTTCTGCCGCACCCACGCGGTGCGGGTCCCCATGCGCCGCTTCGTGCTGACCGGCCTGGTGCTGGCCGTGGCCGCGACCACCGCCGCGACCGCGGGGCTGCTGCTCACCGGCTAGAACGTATTGGCCGGTCGCAGTGCGTATTCCACGATCTCGGTGACATCGTCGTCGGTGTAGACGGCGGGCAGCGGCAGCGCCAGCCGCTCCAGCAGCCGCCGTACCTGCGCGATACTCGGTTCGGCGGGCGGCCGCAGCTCGCTGTCGCGGCCCAGCGGAATATGGCGGGCCTGCTTGAAACTCAACGCCAATTCGCGGGTGAGATCGGAGTATTGGGTCTTGCCGCGTTCGAAGAGCAGCGCCGGGGTGTTCGAGCCGCGCTGATTGGTGATCACCACACTGTCGGACATGTCCCAGCGATAGGTCGACACCACCGCGGACAGCGCCAGCTCGATGGTCAGCAGCTCGGATTGGGCCCGGTACCAGGAACAGGCCACCACGGTGGCGAAGGACTGCTTGCGAATCCGGTCGGTGGTCCACGGCCGCCCGGCCGCGTCGCCGCCCGGCTGCAGCGAATTGCGATGCTGCGCCTCGGCCTCGCACAGCCGCTCGTCGCTGGGGTCCAGGATCTCGACCCGCAGATTCAGTAGATGCTGTTCGGCGCGCACCCGGCCCAGGAAGAACGGCAGCGTGGTGGCGCGCAGATAGGTTCCGGTGCCGCCCTTGTAGATCCAGTTGTCGGTGTCGCGGCGGGCCAGCGCGTGCGCCTGGTCGACCTCCGCGCCATAGAGCAGGCGCACCGCGGCGGTCTCGCCGACCAGCCGGGCGATCCGGTTGCGGTCGCGCAGCAGCGTCACCGCGAGCAGGCTCAGCACCAGCAGAATGGCATTGCTCACCGGATCGAGCTTGGTGTTCTTGTCGATGAATTCGACGACCACCGCGGTGATCGCGATCACGATGGCGACCACCGCGTCGATATTGAGCCGGAGCCAGGCAGCGAAGCGAATCATGGGCGGCGTCCTCCCCCGAGAGATGTCACCCAGGATAGGTGCCGCGTAGCATGACCGAGCGGTAACAGGGCAGAGTGCCGGTCAGCCCGCAATCACTAAGGAGCACATGGTGGGACAGGTCAGCGCCTCCAGTTCGATCGTCGTCGCGGCGGATCCGAAGCGCACCCTCGACGCGATCGCCGACTACGAAACGGTCCGCCCGAAGATCCTCTCCTCGCACTACCGTGACTACAAGGTGGTCGAGGGCGGTCAGGGCGCGGGCACGGTCGCCGAGTGGACCCTGCAGGCCACCGAGAAGCGGTCCCGCAATGTGCGCGCCGCCATCTCGGTCTCCGATTCCATGGTGACCGAACGGGATTCGAACTCCTCCATGGTCACCGCCTGGACCGTCACCCCCTCGGGCTCCGGCTCGCTGGTCACCGTGCGCACCACCTGGAAGGGCGCGGGCGGCATCGGCGGCATCTTCGAGGGCATCTTCGCGCCCCTCGGCCTGAAGAAGATCCAGGCCGAGGTGCTCCAGAACCTCGAGCGGGAACTTCGGTAAGCCCGAGGTCATCCACTACCAGGGGAACACCTCGGCATGGCCTGGTTCCGCTAATCCTGCGCGATATCGAACAGGTTGCCCTCGGGGTCGGACAGCGTCGCCCACTTCACGCCGTACTCGTCGAAGTCGGCGAGGTGCTTGGCGCCGAGGGCGACCGCCTTCGCGATCTCGGCCTGCTGGTCGGGTGAGTGCAGGTCCAGGTGGATCACGTTCTTGCCCGGGTTCTTGTCGGGCACCTTGGTGAACATGAGCGTCGGTGTGGCGGCCGCGTTGTCGATGGTGGCGAAGAATTCGGTCGCGCCGTCGTCGACGGGACGCTCGAACAGCTGCGCGTAGAACCCCGCCAGCTCGGCGGCGTTCTCGCAGTCGATGGTGATGTTCCCGAGGGACAGTGCCATGGTTCTCTCCTTTTCAGAGCCGGCCGATCGGCCAGCAGACTTCGGTGCGGTAGTCGGCGGGTTCGGCGTCGCCGGGCCCGACCAGGTAGAGCTCGCGCACGGGTTCGGCGAGCGCGGTGTCGTGTTCGGCCACATGGCTGCCCAGCGCGCCGTAGGTGCGGTCGAATTCGGTGAACGGGCCCGCGTGCACCGTGATGGCGAAGCGGCGGGCGGGCAGGTCCAGCACGGTTCCGGGATCGAAGCGGTCCCGGTGCCGGGGGTCGATGGGCACGAAGGTGACCACCTCGCCGCGGTCCTGCTCGAAGAAGGCGGGTGCGTAGGTGGCGCCGCCCGGGCCCGCGGGCGCGAGATCGGCCGCGGCCAGGCTGCCGTAGAGCGACCCGAAACTGTGGTCGCACCACTGGTCGCAGTCCTCACGCGCCACCTCGGCGGACATGGCGATCACGGGATGGCTTGTGATGGAACGGTATTCGACACTGATCCGATCCGACGGCAGCAGCAGCGCCCTGAGCGAGGCCACCACGTCGCGAGTGCGCACCAGCTCGGCCTCCATCCGTTCCAGATGCGCGCGGATCGCCGCGTCCCGCGCCGCCTGATCCGGGGCGGCCATCACCGCCTTGATCTCCGGCAGCGGCATGTTCAGCTCGCGCAGCCGCTTGATCAGGTGCGCCTGATCCACCTGGGCGGTCGAGTAGAAGCGGTAGCCCGAGCCGGGATCCACCGCGACCGGCTCCAGCAGCTCGATCTCGTGGTAGTACCGCAGCGTCTTGATGGTCAGGTAGGTGAGCCGGGAGAACTCACCGATCGGAACCGTTGCCGTCATGCTTTCAGCGAACACCCTCCAGCGAGGGGAGAGTCAAGCGAACCGTCGCGTGTCGGCGACTAGGCTGGGGTGCGATCACCATCCCCCAGGAAGGACGCGCCGTGCAGCCCGGTGAAGGTTTCGATTTCCAGCAGTTGATGGCCCAGGCCCAGCAGATGCAGCAGGCGGTGATGGCCGCGCAGCAGGAGATCGCGGAGTCCGAGGTCGAGGGCGAGGCCGGCGGCGGCCTGGTGCGCGCCAAGATTCGCGCCACCGGCGAGGTGCTGTCACTGACCATCGACCCCAAGGTGGTCGACCCCTCGGACGTGGAGACGCTGCAGGACCTGATCATCGGCGCGCTCAACAACGCCATGGACACCGCGCAGAACCTGGCCGCCGAGCGGCTGGGCCCGCTCGCGGGCGGTCTCGGCGGCGCGCTGCCCGGACTCTGAGCGGGGCTGGGTAGGTGTACGAGGGTCCGGTTCAGGATCTCATCGACGAACTGGGCAAACTGCCCGGCGTCGGCCCGAAGAGCGCGCAGCGCATCGCCTTCCATCTGCTGTCGGTGGAGCCGCCGGAGATCGACCGGCTGCAAGCCGCCCTGCAGAAGGTGCGCGACGGGGTGCGGTTCTGCAACGTCTGCGGCACCGTCTCCGACGGCGAACTGTGCCGTATCTGCGCGGATCCGCGCCGCGATCGCACCATGATCTGCGTGGTCGAGGAGCCCAAGGATGTGCAGGCCATCGAGCGCACCCGCGAATTCCGGGGCCGCTATCACGTGCTCGGCGGCGCGCTCGATCCGCTCTCGGGCGTCGGGCCCGATCAGTTGCGTATCCGGGAATTGCTGACCCGCATCGGAAATCAGGATGACGGGGTGGACGTGTCGGAGGTCATCATCGCCACCGACCCGAATACCGAGGGTGAGGCGACGGCCACCTATCTGGTCCGCATGCTGCGCGACTTCCCGGGCCTGAGCGTGACGCGTCTGGCCTCGGGACTGCCCATGGGCGGCGATCTCGAATTCGCCGATGAATTGACCCTGGGCCGCGCCCTTTCGGGCCGTCGCGCGCTATAGACGGTCCGGGGGCTCGCTATGGACGGTCCGGGGACCGCGGGGACAAGCCCGGCGAGTTGATCAGGTCCAGGTCGGCGGTGCGGGCAGCGCCGCCGGCTGCGGGCACGGAATATGCTGCACGTTCCTCGGGATATCGGCTCCCGCACCGCTGGCGTGCAATGCCACGGCGATAGCGAACGTGGCCGCCAAGCCGGCCACGACGGCCAAGCCCTTACGCAAGGTCCCTGTCTTCAGGGTTGCGCGTAGCTTCATCTTTCGCTCCTCGCCTCGGTGAGTAATGCGAATTCAGCGAAATGCTAGCTTTCCGGCGCGCACCCGGCGTTCATTGTCGGGGGGAGGATCCCGAAATTGAAATCTTCCTGTTATTTCCGGTCAGAACGTGAGACGTTGCCAATCGAGAGCGTCGAAACCGGAACGATCTCCGGTGGCCCAGCCCCAGATCAGGTCGGCGACAATTCGCGGGTCGTTCGCGGTGGCGGCGAAATGCTTGTCCGGTGAGCCGTCCCGGTATTCGAGGTCGTAATGCCCGTCGGGGTGTCGATAGGTCTGGATATAGACCTGATCGGCGGTTTCGGCGATCAGATAGGGGCCGGGCTGACCCAGCTCCGGAATCCACAGGTCCACCAGTTGTTTTGTCAGGTAAGGAAATTCGCCCGCACCGCCGTGGGTGACCGCGGCGGGCACCGATCCGGCCGGATCCGCCAGCCACGACAGCTGCGGATCCCACACCGCGTACCCGCGCGGCGTGCCCAGTTCGAACAGCAGTGAGCGGGTGTGCCCGATGGCGTCGTACTGGGTGGACACGAACAGCGCGTCACCGAGCACGCCGTCGGCGGCGGGCGTGCCCAGGAAACTGTCGACCTCGGGCAGCTCCGCATTGCGTTTGTCCAGCTCGGCCGCGATCTCGGCGATCGCCTCACCGGCCGGGCGGCCCTCCTGCCCGGTCAGGTGGTCGTCCACCTCGGCGGGGGAGGACGCGACGCCGGAGGGCAGCAGAACGAGGTCGTAGCTCACCCGGCCAGGCTAGTGGCTAGCCCGCGCGGGTCCGCCGCCCGGTCTCCGCGCAGGCGCAGCCGCCCGCCGCGTCGCCACAGTCGGCGACGAACAGGTGCCGGGCCCGATCGGTGTCGAAGCATTCGGATTCGGTGCATTCCACCGGACCCGCGGCGTGCACGATCAATGTCCCGTGACAGTGATCGAGGGCCGATTCGCATAGTGAGCAACCCACAGGATGCACCGCAACCTCCTTCAGCCGTTCCTACGGTGATAACACTCGCCACCGACAAGCCCGGGAGGACACCGCGTGTCGTCCGAACTGTCGGAAAAACTCCCGCGTGCCGGGGGTCCGCCGTGGTGAACTGGACGGATGGGGATCAAGGTTTCCCTCGAACACCGCACCACCTATTCCTTCGACCGCCCCGTGCGCGTCCATCCGCACGTGGTCCGGTTACGCCCCGCCCCGCACACCCGCACCGCCATCGAGGCGTACTCGATGCGGGTGACGCCGGGGAACCACTGGGTGAACTGGCAGCAGGACGCGTTCGGGAACTTCCTGGCGCGCTTGATCTTCCACGAACCGACACCGGAGCTGTCCATCGTGGTCGGGCTGATCGCCGACATGGACGCCATCAACCCGTTCGACTTCTTCGTCGAGGAACGGGCCGAGCACTTCCCGTTCGAGTACACCCCGCAACTGGCCGCCGACCTGGAGGCCTACCTGCGGCCGGTGGGCGACGGTGAAAACGATGCGGGGCCAGGTGGTCTCGTGCGCGACTGGGTGCGCCGTCACACGCCGCGCGACCGGCCCCGCACCATCGAATTCCTGATCGCGGTGAATCAGGCGCTGCGCCAGGACATCGCGTACACCGTCCGGATGGAACCGGGCGTGCAGACGCCCGGCCACACCCTGCGCGCGGGCCTGGGCTCCTGCCGCGACTCGGCCTGGCTGCTGGTCTCCATCCTGCGCGAATTCGGCCTGGCCGCCCGGTTCGTCTCCGGCTACCTCATCCAATTGGCCCAGGACGTCCCGTCGCTGGACGGTCCGTCCGGCCCGCCCGCCGACTTCACCGACCTGCACGCCTGGACCGAGGTGTACCTCCCCGGCGCGGGCTGGGTCGGCCTGGATCCCACCTCCGGCCTCTTCGCCGGAGAAGGCCACATCCCCTTGGCCGCCACCCCGCACCCGGTGTCCTCGGCCCCCATCACCGGCGCCACCGACCCGGTCAACGCGACGCTCGACTTCTCCAATACGGTCCGCCGTATCCACGAGGACCCGCGAGTCACCCTGCCCTACACCGATTCCCAGTGGCGGCGCATCCGGGCCGCGGGCGCGGCGGTCGACGCCCGCACCACCGCCGCCGGAATCGACCTCACCATCGGCGGCGAACCCACCTTCGTCGCCCTCGACGACCAGACCGCCCCCGAATGGACCACCGAGGCCGACGGCCCCGCCAAACGCGACCGCGCCACCGACCTCGCCGACCGCCTCCGCCGCCTCTACGCCCCCACCGGCCTGCTCCAGTACCGCCAAGGCAAGTGGTACCCCGGGGAACCCTTGCCCCGCTGGGAAATTGCCCTGACCTGGTGTGACGACGGCGAGGCCCTCTGGAGCCGCCAGGATCTGCTGACCCACCCGTGGCCCACGGCCGATGCGGCGCCCGCGCCCGGGCCGGGGCTTGACGACGCCGTGGTGGAGCCCGTACCAGGCACTGCCTCCGCGCTGGGCGGTGCCGAAGGCGCGGGCCGCGGCGGTTGCGATGCCCGGGTCGGTGATCCGCGCCAGGGGATCACAGGGGCGTCGGAGCGCGGTGGCGACCGTGGCATTGCGTCCGAAATGTCTGACTCTGACGGACTTTCGGGCCCACCGGACGGCGCCGTGAACCGGGCAGCTGCCACTCCCGTGGAACGCCCGGGTCCCGCCGACGCCAGGGCCGCGCGTGCGCTGATCAGCCACATCGCCCGGGGTTTGGGTCTGCCGGATGGTCAGGTTCGGCCGGTCTTCGAGGATCCGCTGCGTCGGATGGCGGCGAAAGTCGCTGCACCGTCGGGGGATCCGGTCGGTTCGGAGGAGGATCTCGCGCCGGGCCGGGATTCGGTGCGGGCCCGCCGCGAGCTGCTGGAGCGGCTCGACACCGCGGTCGGCGAGCCCGTCGCCTATGCGCTGTCGATCTATCGCCGCGCCGACGAGGCGGGCTGGGCGAGCGCGGACTGGCGGCTGCGGCGTGGCCGAATCATGTTGACCGAGGGCGATTCTCCGGCCGGATTGCGGCTGCCGTTGGGGTCGGTCACCTGGAACGCGCCGCCGCCGAGCGCGGAGGCGGATCCGTTCGCGCCCCGCAAAGCCTTCGCGTCCGACGAACCCGCGGCCGTGGTCGAGTCCGCGGAGCGGGCGCCCATCTCGGCGCTGGTCGCCGAGATCCGCGCCGGACAGCTGTTCGTCTTCCTGCCCCCGATCCCGGAATTCGGGGCCTTCTGCGACCTCGTCCGCCGGGTCGAGGCGGCGGTGGTCGAGGTGGGCGTGCCGATCGTGCTCGAGGGGTATCCGCCACCGGTGGACGGCAGGCTGCAAACGTTGTCGCTGGCGCCGGATCCGGGCGTGCTCGAGGTGAATGTGCAGCCCACCACCGGGTTCGGTGAGCAGTCGCGGTTGCTGGAGAACCTGTACGAGCAGGCCCGGCTGGCGCGGCTGAGCACCGAGTCGTTCGACGTGGACGGCACCGATCGGGGGACCGGGGGTGGCAATCACATCACGCTGGGCGGCCGGACGCCCGCGCGGTCGCCCTTGCTGCGGCGGCCGGATCTGCTGGTTTCGATGCTCACGTACTGGCAGCGGCATCCGGCGCTGTCCTATCTGTTCTCCGGGCGGTTCATCGGGCCGACCTCGCAGGCGCCGCGGGTGGACGAGGGCCGGGAGGACACGCTCTACGAACTGGAGATCGCGTTCGCCGAGATCGCGCGGTTGAGCCGCGCCGCGCCGGACGACGACGCCGGGGAGTCCGGCGCGCCGCCCTGGGTGGTGGACCGGGCGTTGCGGCATCTGCTCACCGATCTCACCGGCAATACCCATCGCGCCGAGTTCTGTGTGGACAAGCTCTACAGCCCGGACTCGGCGCGCGGCCGGCTGGGTCTGGTGGAGTTGCGGGGTTTCGAGATGCCGCCGCATTTCCGGATGGCCATGGTGCAGTCGCTGCTGGTGCGGGCGCTGGTGCTGCGGTTCTGGGAGCATCCGTACACCGCCCCGCTCATCCGGCACGGCGCGAATCTGCACGGGCGCTATCTGCTGCCGCACTTCCTGCAGGCCGATATCGCCGATGTCGCGGCCGATCTGCGCGCGCACGGTATCGAATTCGAGACCAGTTGGCTCGATCCGTTCTCGGAGTTTCGTTTTCCCCGCTTCGGCACGGTGGTACTCGGGGATATGGAAGTGGAACTGCGCGGGGCGATCGAACCGTGGAACACCCTGGGTGAACAGACCACCGCATCCGGGACCGCCCGGTATGTGGACTCGTCGGTGGAGCGGCTGCAGGTGCGGGTCACCGGCGCCGATCGGGACCGATACGTGGTGACCTGCAATGGCTTCCCGCTGCCGCTGGTCCCGGCCGGACGCGCGGACGTCCAGGTCGCGGGAGTCCGGTATCGCGCCTGGCAGCCGCCGGAATCCCTGCACCCCACCATCACCGTGGACGCGCCCCTGGTCTTCGACGTGATCGATCTGGAGACCGGGCTGTCGCGCGGCGGCTGCACCTATCACGTGAGCCATCCCGGCGGCATGTTCTACGCCGGGCCGCCGGTGAACGCGGTGGTGGCGCAATCGCGGCGCAACCGGCGCTTCGAAGCCACCGGGCACACTCCGGGTCCGGTCGATCTCGCCGATGTGCGTGCCAAAATGGCCATACAGGCGACGGACGTGGGCGCGCCCGGAATACTCGATCTGCGCCGGGCGCGGACAGTATGGGGCGCGGCCGGCGGTCCGCGGGCCCACCCGAACGTCGGCGATCGATAGGCATACCCGGGGAAGTGGTTGCGGTGACAGTGCTCGACGCGGTGCCGCCCGGAGACGCCACGCCGGGAGAACCAGACCGGTGGACCGGGCTGGCGGCGCGCCGCGAGGTGCTCGAGGAATTCGCGAACTACCGCGCCGCCGCGGCCGACACCGGCGCGCGCGACGCCTGCGGGCTCGCCACCGCCGGCTACTACGACGAACTCGCCGACCGGGACGGCCGCCTGCGCGGCATGTGGGCCGACCTGTCCGCCGACGTCCTGGACCAGGGCCGGGAAGGACTGCGGCGCATCGACACCCGGGTCCGGCGGCTGGTCGAGGACGACGGCATCACCTACACCGAACTCACCTCCGCCGCGGAACCCGCCACCCCCGCACCGTGGCGGCTGGACCCGATCCCGCTGCTGCTCTCCGACACCGAATGGGCGACCCTGGAATCCGGTGTGGTGCAACGCTCCCGGCTGCTGGACGCCGTGCTCGCCGATGTCTACGGCCCGCGCCGCACCCTCACCGAGGGCCTGCTGCCGCCGCAGCTGGTCTTCGCCCATCGGGGGTATGTCCGGGCCGCGCACGGCATCTCGCTGCCGGGACGGCACCAGTTGTTCCTGCACGCCTGCGATGTCAGCCGCTGGAGTGACGGCGGCTTCCGGGCGCTGGCCGACTGGGCGCAGGCCCCGTCCGGCGCGGGCTACGCGCTGGCCGATCGCCGCGTCGTGTCCGCCGCCATCCCCGAGGCGTTCGAACTGGCCAGCCCGCGCCCGCTCACCCCTTTCGTGCGGGCCATGCGCCTGATGCTCATCGAGGCCGCGCCCCGCGCCGCCGACGAGGACCCCGTGGTCGTGGTGCTGAGCCCCGGCGTGCATTCCGAAACCGCCTTCGATCAGGCGTATCTGGCGTCGGTGCTGGGTTTCCCGCTGGTCGAGAGCGCCGACCTGGTGGTGCGCGACGGCCGCCTGTGGATGCGATCGCTGGGCACCCTGAAACGGGTCGACGTGGTGCTGCGCCGGGTGGACGCCGAATTCTCCGATCCGCTGGACCTGCGGCCGGATTCGCGACTCGGTGTGGTCGGGCTGGTGGAGGCGCTGCGGCGCGGCGCGGTCACGGTCGTCAACACCCTGGGCAGCGGGCTGCTGGAGAGTCCGGGACTGGCCGCGTTCCTGCCCCGCCTGTCGCGACGGCTGCTGGACGAGGAGCTCACCCTGCCCGGTGTCGAATCCTATTGGGGTGGAGATGATTCCGAACGCTCCCACCTGGCCGCCAACCTGCACCGGCTGATCCTGCGCTCCACCGTCGACGGCGCCACCGTCTTCGGGCCGGTGCTCACCGCCGCCCAGCGCGCGCAATGGCGGGCCCGGGTGGAAGCCGAGGGCTGGAAATGGGTGGGACAGGAGCCCGCGCGGTTCTCCGTCGCGCCGGCGGTGGACGGCTCCGGCGGACTGGTCGCCGCGCCCGTCGCGGTCCGGCTGTTCTCGCTGGCCGGACGGGTCGGATACCGCGTCATGCAAGGCGGATTGGGGCAGCTGCACCAGCGCGGCGGACCCGACGGCATGGTGGGGGAGGCCGCCGCCAAGGACGTCTGGGTCCGGGCCACCCCCGCGGAGGTCCCGGCCGTGCCCGCGGTCGAGGTGCCGGAGGAACGCGAACGCCTGGTGGCGGCCGTCGCCCCGGTCGACGTGGTCAGCTCGCCGCGCGTCCTCGACGATCTGTTCTGGCTGGGCCGCTACGGCGAACGCGCCGAGGTCACCGTGCGCCTGCTCGCCGCCATCCACGACCGGCATCAGGACTACCGCTATCGGCCGTGGCTGGAGGGCGCGGAGGCCATGCCGATCCTGATGGCGGCCCTGGCCCGCATGACCGGCACGGTGCTGCCCGCGCCGACCCGGGCCGGGGTCAAACCGGTGCCGGTGCACGAGGATTCGATCGATCGGCGGTCCGGGAGGCGGCGCCGTCCTGCCGGGCCGAAGTCGCGCGCACACCCGGCAACGCCATCGGGGTCCGCGGCGCAGCCCGGGCCCGAATCCCCAGGTCGGTTCCCATCACAGTCGCTGCCGGAGCCCGCGACCGCCTCGCGGATCTCCCGGCGGCGCGAGTACTCCGACGAACCGACCGTCCCGATCGCTCTGCCCGGCGCTTCCCGCCGGGATCACGACTATCTGGTCTCGCTCACCGTCGACCGTGACGTCACCGGTTCGGTCGCCTTCTCCGTCGAGCGCTACGCCAAGGCCGCCCGCGCCGTCCGCGATCAACTCTCGCCCGACACCTGGATGGTGCTCGGCTCCCTGGATCGCGCCCTGTCGGAATACCGGGCCGCACTGGGTGATCGGGGCGCGGCCCTGTCCGCCGTGCACTCGCGCGCCCTGTCGGCGCTGCTGTCGCTGACCGGCATCGACGCCGAGTCCACGGTGCGCGACACCGGCTGGCACGTCATGGACATCGGCCGCCGCCTGGAACGCGCCCTCGCGCTGGCCGCGCTGATGAGTGCCGCGCTCACCGGCGACCATCCGCCCGAAGCCGGGCGCGTGATCACCGACGCCGTCCTGCGGGCCACCGTCTCCGCGGTGAGTTACCGCCGCCGCCACCGGGATTCGGTCCGCATCGCCGCGGTGGCGGGCCTGCTGCTGTTCGACGAGCACAATCCGCGCTCGCTGGCCTACCAGCTGCAACGTCTGGACGACGACTTCCAGGCGCTGCCCGGCGTCTCCGGATCCGCGCGCCCGCAACGACTCCTGGCCGACGCCCGGCGCATGCTGCGCCGCGTCGACCCGGCCGACCTGGAGGCGGTCGACGCCGACGGCCGCCGCGCCGAGCTGGCAGACCTGCTCGACGGCGTCCACCTGCGGCTGCGCAAGCTCTCCGAATCCTTCGAGGCGACCCGGCTGTCGGTGCCGCTGGACATCCAGCCGCTGTGGGGCAGCACCCGGGTGGTGGGCTGATGCGCCGCTACCGGGTGCTGCACCGCACCGTCTACGAGTACTCCGACGTGGTCAGCAGTTCCTACGGCCGCGCCTATCTGACGCCGCGCGAATTTCCCGGGCAGCGCCTGCTCGCCCATGACACGCGGGTGGACCCGGTGCCGTCGGACCGGTCGGTCGGCACGGACGTGTACGGCAACACCACCCTCTATTTCCACGTCACCGCCGGACACCGCCGCCTCGAGGTCACCGGGGAATCCCTGGTCGAGGTCGCCCCGCCCGCCGTCCCCGCCGCGCAACCACCCTGGGAGCAAGCCCGCCCCGGCGCCGGAAACGGTCCGCTCGCAGTCGAATTCACCCTCGATCTGACCCCGCCCGAGATCACCCCCGAGGTCGCCGCCTACGCCGCCGAGTCCTTCCCGCCCGGCCGGCCCCTGCTGGACGCGGTCCGGGAACTGACCACCCGCATCCACACCGACTTCGCCTACGAATCCGGTTCCACCACGGTCAGCACCAGCGTCGCCGACGTCTTCGCCGAACGCCACGGCGTCTGCCAGGACTTCGCCCGCCTCGGCATCGCCTGCCTGCGCTCGCGGGGCCTGGCCGCCCGCTACGTCTCCGGCTACCTCTCCACCGATCCGCCCCCGGGCAAGGAACGCATGGTCGGCGCGGACGCCACCCACGCCTGGGCCGACGTCTGGCTGCCCGGCGGCGCGGGCCGCGACTCCACGATGCCCGGGCACTGGATCGGCTTCGACCCCACCAACGACCAGTTCGCCGACGACCGCTACGTCACCGTGGCCTGGGGCCGCGACTACGCCGACGTCCCCCCGCTGCGCGGCATCATCTACACCGACGCCCGCGAATCCACCATCACCGTCTCGGTCGACGTGGCCCCGGTCGCGCCCGATGCCGCCCCGGACATGCCAGAAGCCGCCCCGGTCACGCCCGATATCGCCCCCATCTCGCCCGATGCCGGCCCGGCGCCGGCCGCGCGGTGACACACTCGACGATGTGGCCCCCGCCTCCCCTGCTTCCAGGCGTCTATCGCACCCCTGTAAACTCGTGATCATCATGCAGCGGGCACTTCTCCTCGGCCGCCGCGACGGGGTCTGATTCGGACCGGCTCCCGCCGCGGGGATCTGCCGTGCCGGTCTACCCAATAACTGGGATCCAGCCACACCTCGGAGATAAATCGCCATGTCACCCGCTGACGCTTTCGTATCCGGTACGCGCAACATCACCGCGCCGTCCAAGCCCGCGCCCGCTGATCAGCCCGCGTGGAACAAGCAGAAGAACTCCTCCATGCCGGTGTTCCGGTACCGGCCGTTCGCCGAGGAGGTCGAGCCCGTCGAGCTGCCCGACCGCACCTGGCCGGACAAGATCATCGACCGCGCGCCCGGCTGGTGTGCCGTGGACCTGCGCGACGGCAACCAGGCGCTCATCGACCCGATGAGCCCCGCCCGCAAGCGCCGCATGTTCGACCTGCTGGTGCGCATGGGCTACAAGGAGATCGAGGTCGGCTTCCCGTCCGCCTCGCAGACCGACTTCGACTTCGTCCGCGAGATCATCGAGGACGGCGCGGTGCCGGACGACGTCACCATCCAGGTGCTGACCCAGTCTCGTCCGGAGCTGATCGAGCGCACGTTCGAGGCCTGCGCCGGCGCCCCGAACGTGATCGTCCACTTCTACAACTCGACCTCGATCCTGCAGCGCCGCGTGGTCTTCCGCGCGGACCGGGACGCGGTCAAGAAGATCGCCACCGACGCGGCCACGCTGTGCCTGGAGGTCGAGAAGCGGTACCCGGACACCAACTGGCGCTACGAGTACAGCCCCGAGTCCTACACCGGCACCGAGCTGGACTACGCCCGTGAGGTCTGCGACGCGGTCTCCGAGATCATCGCGCCGACCCCCGAGAAGCCGCTGATCATCAACCTGCCCGCGACCGTGGAGATGGCGACGCCCAACGTCTACGCCGACTCCATCGAGTGGATGCACCGCAACCTGGCCCGCCGCGACTCGATCCTGCTGTCGCTGCACCCGCACAACGACCGCGGCACCGCCGTGGCCGCCGCCGAACTGGGCTACCAGGCCGGCGCCGACCGCATCGAGGGCTGCCTGTTCGGCAACGGCGAGCGCACCGGCAACGTCTGCCTGGTCACGCTGGGCATGAACATGTTCTCCCGCGGCGTGGACCCGCAGATCGACTTCTCCGATATCGACGAGATCCGCCGCACGGTCGAATACTGCAACCAGCTGCCCGTCGCCGAGCGCCACCCCTACGGCGGCGACCTGGTGTACACGGCGTTCTCCGGTTCGCACCAGGACGCCATCAACAAGGGCCTGGACGCCATGAAGGCCGCCGCCGACGCGCAGGGCGCGGACGTCGACGACATCGTGTGGGAGGTTCCGTACCTGCCCATCGACCCGAAGGACGTCGGCCGCACCTACGAGGCCGTGATCCGGGTGAACTCGCAGTCCGGCAAGGGCGGCGTCGCCTACATCATGAAGACCGATCACGGGCTGGTGCTGCCGCGCCGCCTGCAGATCGAGTTCTCGCAGGCCGTGCAGAAGATCACCGACGGTGAGGGCGGCGAGGTCACCCCGAAGGAGATGTGGGACGTCTTCTCCGAGGAGTACCTGACCCCGATCCTGCCGTTGGAGCGCATGCGCCAGAAGGTGACTGCGTCCGAGACCGACGGCGGCGTCGACCACATCGAGGCCGTGGTCAAGGTCGACGGTGTCGAGCACGCCATCGCCGGTGAGGGCAACGGCCCGCTGGCCGCCTTCGTCGACGCGCTGGCCACCATCGACTACGACGTGCGGGTGCTGGACTACAGCGAGCACGCCATGTCCTCCGGCGACGACGCCCAGGCCGCGGCCTACGTCGAATGCGCCATCGGCGATCAGGTCACCTGGGGTGTCGGCATCGCCACCTCGATCACCACCGCCTCGCTGCGCGCGGTGGTCTCCGCGGTCAACCGCGCTGCCCGGAAGGCTTGAGTGGCCTGAGCCTCGCGGCACAGCGAAAACGCAGGTAGGAGGGCCCGTCTCGACTTCGTCGAGGCGGGCTCGCCGCGTCCGGGCCGGTCAACAATGCTAGCGTTGGGTCGCAATAGCGCCGAGCTCTCTGTTCGAGCTGTCGAGCAGATGGGGGACACGTGACTACGAAAGATCAGAATTCGACCTCGAAGCCGGTCGTGGCGGAGGACGTCGAAGACATCCTCGACGAGATGGAAGCGGGTGGGCCCGCCGAGGCGACGGAATCCGGTTCCGACTCCGAGGAACAGGCGGCGGGTTTCTTCCCGCCGGTGCCGGATTCGATCGACCAGACCGTGGTGTATCCGGGCAATGGGGGACCCTTCCCGGGACCGCAGGGGCCCGAGGGTCACAACCCGTTCGCGGCCGACGGCCACAATCCGTTTCCGCCGGGTGGGCCCGGACCGTACGGCCCGCCGGGCTTTCCGCCCGCGGGCGGATTCCCGCCGGACGCCGGGCAGTTCGCGCCGCCGCCGAATCCCGTTGTGCCGGGCGGTTTTCCGCCGATCGGCGAGGTGCGGGAGCAGACTCCGTACGGCGAGGTCCGGCAGGAGATCGGCAGCGACGGCATGGTGCGCCGGGTGTTCCCCGAGCAGCCGGGCGGGTTCCCCGAGCAGCCGGGCGAGCCGGGGGAGCCGGGGCACTTCGGCGGTCCCGGGCAGCCGGGGCAGTTCGCGCCCTCCAATGATCAGCCGGGCGGGCCGATCTACAGCTGGTCGCCGCCCCCGGCCGCGCCGCCGCAGCAGCCGCAGCCGCAGGTCGGGTTCCAGCCGGGCTGGAATGCCCAGCAGCAGCCGGGTTTTCAGCCGCAGGGCGGGTTCGGGCAGCAGTACGGGCAGCAGCCCCCGCCGCCCGGGCATTCGGTCAACGACCTCAACCTGTTGAAGCGGGCCCGGCGGGCGCCGGGCAGCGGCTGGCGGCGCGCCGTGCACAAGGCGTCCGGCGGCTACATCAATCCGGGCGAGTCGGCCGCGGACGTGGTGTACCGGCAGCTGGTGGACCGGGTGAACCAGCCGGTGCGCGGGGACTACCGGATCGCCATCCTGTCGCTCAAGGGCGGCGTCGGAAAGACCACCACCACCGTCGGTTTGGGCTCCACCTTCGCGTCGCTGCGCGGTGACCGGGTGATCGCCATCGACGCCAATCCGGACCTCGGGACGCTCGCGCACCGGGTGCCGCGCCAGACCCGCTCCACGGTGCGAAACCTGCTGGAGGACGGGCACATCTCGCGCTACTCGGATGTGCGCGCCCACACCTCGCAGGCTCCCAGCCGACTGGAAGTGCTTGCCAGTGAACAGGATCCGGCGGTATCGGAGGCGTTCTCCGAGGCGGACTACCGCAAGGCCATCGGCATCCTGCAGCAGTTCTACAACATCATCCTGACCGACTGCGGCACCGGCCTGATGCACTCGGCCATGTCCGGCGTGCTGGATATGGCCAGCTCCCTGGTGCTGGTCACCTCCCCGGCCATCGACGGCGCGCGCAGCGCCTCGGCCACCCTGGACTGGCTCGACCACCACGGCTACCACAAGCTGGTGGAGCGAACCGTGGTGGTGGTCAACGCCTCTCGCAAGGGCTCCTCGACGGTGGACCTGGACCAGCTGCGCAAGCTGTTCCTGGACCGCACCCGGGCCGTGCAGGTGGTCCCGTTCGACGACCACTTGGCCGAGGGCGCGGAGATCGACCTCGAACTGGTCGGCAAGCCCACCCGCCGGGCACTGCTGGAACTGGCGGCCATGGTGGCCGACGACTTCGGCTATCAGGCGGCCGCACAGGGATTCCCGCCCCAGCAGGGTGGATTCCCGCCGCAGGGTGGCTACGCGCCCCAGGGCGGTACGCCGCCGCAGGGTGGATTCCCGCCGCAGCAAGGCGGTTTCCCGCCGCAGCCGGGCGGTGGATTCCCGCCGCAGGGCTGACCTCCTTGCATGCTGAGCGCCTTGCACATGCCTGAGCGCTTCGCGGCACACGGCTGAGCTCTTCGCGCCGATCTGAGATCTGCCGGCGAGCTCGGATCCCGGAGACGAACGGAGCCCCGCCGCGACGCGAACAACGAAATGCCCTGCGGTTCAACAGAACCGCGGGGCTTCGTGCATTTCGCTGTGGCTGAGACCGCGGGAGCGGGTGGTTACTCGGGGCGCTGCCGCGGGTCTCCGGGATCTGCCGTAGCCCCGGGCGGGTCAGCCGTGGACCAGGGGCGACAGTGCCCGGCCGGCCAGTTCCACGGTGCCCGCCTCGTGCCCGTTGGTGACCAGGTTGACGATGATGCCGTCGATGCCCTGATCGAGGACCCGCGACTGGATCTGCTCGGCCACTTCGTCGGGGGTGCCGACGAATTGGCGGTCGGCCGGGGAGTTGCGCAGCGCCTCGGTGGGCAGCGCGCCCAGGTCGGTGATGCCGATGCGGGCCAGCATCTCGGCCTGCGTCTTGCGGGCGCGGTCGCCGTCCTCGTCGACGATGACGAAGGCCAGGAAGCTGGTCTCCAGGGTCTTCCGGTCGCGGCCCGCCTCGTCCAGGCGGGCGTGCAGGGCGTCCAGCTTGCGGGGCAGCTCGGAGGCGTTGCAGATGATGTTGAGGTGGTCGGCGAAGCGGGCGGCCAGCCCGAAGGTCTTCTTCTCGCCGCCACCGCCCAGCAGGATCGGCAGATCGTCGCGCACCCGCGGCTCGTTCATGGCGTTGTTCGTGCGGTACCACTTGCCGTCGAAGGTGGAGTGCTCGCCGCGCAGCATCGGGGTGATGATCTCGAGGGCCTCCTCGAGCTTCTCGAACCGCTCGGTGAAGGTACCGAAGTCGAAGCCGTAGGCCTGGTGCTCGAGCTCGAACCAGCCCGCGCCGATGCCGAGCACGGCTCGCCCCCGACTCACCACGTCCAGGGTGGTGACGGTCTTGGCGGTGAGCGCGGGATTGCGGTAGGTGTTTCCGGTCACCAAGGCGGACAACTGGATTCGCTCGGTCGAGGCCGCGAGACCGGACAGTGCGGTGTACGCCTCCAGCATCGGTTCCTCGGGCGCGCCGAGCAGCGGCAACTGGTAGAAGTGGTCCATCACGAAGGCCGCGTCGAAGCCCGCCGCCTCGGCCTCGCGCGCCTGCGCCACCACCGCCGGGAAGAGATCCCGGGGCGCGACCCCGTAGCTGAAGTTCGGCATCTGATACCCGAGTCGAATGCTCATGAGCGCCACGGTAGGACTTGGAGCGCACTCCAAGTCAACACGTGATTTCCGTCCCGGTCATTCAGCCCCGGTGGCGCGGCGGGCGGCGGTCCGGAAGGCGGCGATGACCATGGCGACAGCGGGGCGTTTCTCGGCGTGCGGGCGGGTGGCCAGATCGTAGACGCGGGCCGCGCGCACACCGGCCAGGCGCAGCATGACCAGCTGCGGGTGACGCACGGCGTAGCGGGGCATGAGCGCCACCCCGTACCCGGTCGCCACCAACGCCTCGATCACGCCGAATTCGTTGAGCCGTTGGGTAATTCGCGGCTGTACCCCGGTCACCGTGGCGATCGACCGCAGCACGTCGTCGACCGGGAAGCCGGTGCGCACGCTGATCCAGGTCTCGTCGGCCAACTCCGCGGGCACCACCGCGCCCTGTCGCGCGAGCCGATGGTCCGGCGCGACCACGACATCGATCGGCTCTCGCATCAGCACCCGTGAGGACACCCGCGGCCCGCCGAGTGACGGCGCGCGCTCGTCCCGATGGGTCAGCACCACGTCGTAATCGGCGAGCAAGCGCGGCACCTCACTGGGCGGCACGTCCTCGTCCCGGGCCTCCACGTCCACGCCACTGTCCTCGAGTTCGGCGAGCACGTGCGGAAGCAGCAGCGCCGCGCCGGAGGGAAACAGCGCCACCCGCACCCGCCCCCGCGGTGACCCGCGATACTCGGCCATCTCCGTGACCGCCCGTTCCATCGCCGCGAGCACTTCATCGGCCCGCACCACCAGCGCCCGCCCCGCATCGGTCAGCCGCACCCGCCGCCCGTCGGGCTCCAGTAAGGCCACGCCCGCTTCCCGGGCCAGCACCTTGAGCTGCTGCGACACCGCCGAGGGCGTCATCGACAGGGCCTCGGCCACCGCGGCGACCGTCCCCCGATCCGCGAGCTCCCGCAGGACTCGCAGCCGTTCGAGCGACATCAGGGGCCCTTCGGTCCGTGCGGGGCCGGACTCTGGCGGCACGACCCCACGGCCCGGCCCGGTCCGGTCGGCGGGGGACTTCGCGGCTCCACTCGCGCCTGCGCTGCTCGCGGGCCCGGGGGCGGCGTCGCCGCGCCCGGTCGGTGCCACGCGTCGCGCGCGAGCCGGTGCGGCACCCGCGACGGTCGCCGGAGCGGGGTTGTCGAGGTCAGGCTCTGCCGGGGCGCCGCCCTTGCGGGTTCGAGCGGGGTCTGCGCTCGGGGCGGTGCTGCCGGTTCGCGCCGCGGTGTCCGACCGGGTCGTGGCGGGGGTGTCTCGGGGGACGCGGCGTGGGGGCGGGACGGAGCGGGGCGGGTCGGGCTGCGGCACGGTTAATTTCTACTACATCGTTGGTGCAGAATTATTCGATTGTTCTTACTTATTAGCGCCAGCAATATTTTCGGCATGACCAATCGCGATCGACTGCTCGGGCTCGGTGTCGTGGTGCTGTGGGGGTTGAACTTCCTGGCCATCCATGTCGGGCTGGAGCATTTCCCGCCGTTCTTCTTCGCGGGGCTGCGTTTCGCGGTGATCGCGATTCCGGTGCTGATCTTCGTGCCGCGGCCGCGGGTGCCGTGGAAGTGGCTGCTGCTGTACGGGATCGGGTTCGGAATTCTGCAGTTCGCCTTCCTGTTCACCGCGTTGCGGGCGGGGATGCCGACCGGGTTGTCCTCGCTGGTGCTGCAGTCCTCGGCGCCGTTCACGGTCCTGCTGGGCGCGGTGTTCCTGCGGGAACGGCTGCGGGGCATCCAGTTGGCGGGGATCGCGGTGGCCATGGCCGGGATGGCGATCATCGGCTGGGATCGGGCGCAGCATGCCGTACTGCTGCCGCTGCTGCTGACCCTGCTGGGTGGATTGGGCTGGGCCTTCGGCAATATCGGGTCCCGCCTGGCCGCGGCCTCGTCCGAGAACGTGAAGCCGCTGCACCTGACCTTGTGGATGGCCGTGGTGCCGCCGATCCCGATGTTCGCGTTGTCGGCGCTCACCGAGGGGGCGAGCACGGGCTGGAACGACCTGATCGCGTCGTTCTCCGCGACCGGGTGGCCCGCTTTCGCGGCCCTGGCCTACATCGTGGCGCTGGGCACCATCGCGGGTTCGGGGCTGTGGACGTATCTGATGAGCCGCTATCCGGCGAGCACGGTGGCCCCGCTGTCGCTGGCCGTGCCGGTGGTGGGGATCGCCGCCTCGTGGGCCTTCCTGCGCGAGACGCCATCGGCGTTGTCCCTGGTCGGGGCGCTGATCGTGATCGCGGGCGCGTTCACCGCGACCTCGGCGGGCCGCCGGGTCCCGGCGGCCGCGGTCGAGGCCGCCACGCCCGGGCCTATTCGACACACCGGGACGACACACCGATCAATTCAGAACCCCACGCTCGTCGACGCCTAGCTGAGCAGTCTGGTTTGTTGCTGTTCGCCCGAATTGCAAACCTTTGGGATGAAAATTTCCACCCCAACCGACCATCTGTCTGCGACAGCTCCATAGGATGCTGACCAGGCGTGGGAGGTAACGGGTATGGCAGGACAGCGTTTGTCCGTCACGCGGCGATCAGTGCTGCGTGGAGCAATGGCGGCCGGGGCGTTGGCGGGAGTCGGCGCCCACGCCGGAACCGAGGTGGTAGCCGTCGCCCATGATCAGCTTCTTCTCCTCGCGGGGCAGCGGGATGGCGTTGAAGGTGTCGGTGGGGGTG